>JANNWK010000231.1:0-4404 GCA_031408355.1 Myxococcales bacterium | reverse complement strand
AATCGGACTCGAACTATCGCGAGGCCGGGCGCGACAACGCGCGCCTGCTCGTTTCGCTCATCCAGTACATGGGGCTGACTGACGTAAACACCGTCGGCGTCACGGACGTGTCCGGTACGCTCCAGTCGCTCTACGTGTGAGGCCACCGGGTTCTCGTTGGATCCAGCAGAACATCATCGAGTACCTCGTGGCCGCGAACCGGGTCCTGAGGCGGCCTGCTTGAACCGCCTCAATTGGCCTGCGCCACGACCGCAGTGATGTTGTCGCTGCCCCCGGCGGCGTTGGCGAGCTCAATCAGCGTAGCGCAGCGATCCGTGACAGGTGCGCGCGAGCTAAGGACCATCGCAATTTGTTCGTCGGTGACGTGCTTGGTCAAGCCATCCGAGCACAGGAGCAGCGCGTCCTTGGGCTCCAAATTCAGCTTTTGAATTTCGGGCTCAGGTAGGTCCTCCGTCGCGCCGAGCGAGTTCCATAGGATATTGTTCAGCCGGGACGCGACATCGATGGGTTGCATCGACTCGTCCGCCAGCCGTTGCGCGAGCGTGTGATCACGCGTCAGGCGGGAGAGCTGGCCCTTTCGTAGCAGGTATGCGCGACTGTCCCCGACGTGCGCAACGTAGGCGATTGGCCCCAAGAGCAGGGCCAGCGTCAAGGTGGTTCCCATGTGCGGCGTGCTGCTGTGCGCGCCCGCGTTCTTCACCGTAGCGTCGCCCAGAGCCATGGCGCTGGCCAGCTCCTCGCGCATGCCGGTCAGGGAGGGGCTATGCGAAGGCGCGCCGGCCTTCGCGGCACGCCGCGCCGCCCAGGGCATGCAATTCAGTAGGTGGTTCACCACGGCCTCGATGGCCACCTTGCTGGCAACGTCCCCACCGCCTTGACCGCCCATACCATCAGCCACCACCAGCAGCAGGCCGGCGGAGTTGCCGGTGAACCAGCCCTGAGCCGCGGGGCTGGCATGCTGAATCAGCAGGGAGCGTTGCAGGGTTGCAATGACGAACGCATCTTCGTTCTTCTCGCGAACACGGCCGCGGTCCGTCAGACCAGCGCTTTCGATGGTCGGTTCGGGGGTCGGGGCATCGGGCCGGCACGGCGCTGCCATCGCGCTCGGCGTCGTGGCCCTATCGGTCCTCACGGGTCGCGGGATTTGTTGCATGGCAGGCACCAAGCAGGGGCTGTGCCAAGGCACAACCCGCGTGCCCGCCAGCGGCTGATCGGACGGTAGCCGAGCCGAACGCCGGCCCCAATGCGGCTTGGCCTTAACCTTGCAGTCACTAGCGGCTTCTTCAAAGGAGCTCGAAAAAGATGGCATCGAAGTATTACTGCCCCAGGGCAGCTTGGCTCGGGTGTGGCGCTATGGTCCTAACGCTAGCGTGCGCTCACAATAAGGCGCCGCCACGCCAAGCCTCCGATGCCCAAGCGAGCGAGGCGCCGATGGAACGTCCGAGCGCAAACGCCGCGGCCAACGGTGAAACGACGATCAGGCTCTCGGAAGAGATCCTGCGCGAGTGCCGGCTTCCGGCCAAGCCGAGCGACGTGCCGCGCTTCGAGGTCGACCAGGCAAGCTTGCGCCCCCGCGGACAGGATGTGCTTTCGGATGTCGCCAACTGCATGAAGGATGGCCCCCTGCAGCACCGGACCATCACCATCGTCGGTCGAACCGATCCCCGCGGTACCCAGGACCACAATCATCAGCTGGGTGCGAATCGGGCCGAAGCAACCCGGACGTACTTAATGCAGAAGGGCGTACCCGAAAAGAAGCTCCTGGTGGTGTCACGCGGTGAAGAGAGCGCCGCAGGCACTGAAGAGCAAGGTTGGGCGCTCGATCGCCGGGTCGATTTGGTGCTGGGCGACCGCACCGAGCGTTCCAACATCTCCGAGAACCCGCCGGCAGATAGGCCGAAGGGGAAGCCGACCAATAGCGCCGGCTCCTACGCCGATCAGGCCGAGGGCGGCAGCGTGAGCGGCAAGGCGACGGGCAGCTCGGGCCCAGGGTCTGATAGCGTCTCCGGCAAATAGGTCAGCACCTGGTGGGCGTACTCAGAGTCCAGAAGGCGACCGCGCGTACCAACGGCGGATTTGCGCTCGTTCTCGCCCTAAGTTCTTGCCGCAGCGTGCCCGAGCTCGAAGCGCCCCGGCGCGTCTCTGCGAGCGCGAGCGAAGCGCCGCCGCCCCGGCTGCCGCTTGCTGTCGCCTCCGTCGGTGTTGAGCGCGCCGAAGTCGAGCAGGCCCCGGAGGCGCGACTGCCTGCGCTGCGCTCCGAATGGCTGGTGCAGCTGACCGAGGGTGAGCGCAACGTTTTCGTTGCTCCGCCAGCCGGCGCCACGGCGCCGCGCCCAATCATGGTCGGTGTACACGGCGCCGGTGATCGACCGGACTGGTCGTGTGGCGGATGGCGACTAGCGTCTCAGGTCAGCCGCTTCGTCGTCTGTCCGCAAGGCAACGCCATGACGCCGCAATCGTTTGCCTGGGCGTCCTCCGCCGTTCTGTCCGAGCGCGTGGACGCGGCCGTGGCGGCAGCTCGAGCGCGCTTCGAAGGCTACGTCGACTCGGGTCCGATGATCTTCGCCGGCTTTTCGCAGGGAGCAACGCTTGCGGAGCCGTTCCTACGTAAGAACGCCGCCCGCTTCCCGATCGTGATCCTGGCCGAAGGCGGTTACGCAACCGCCCGCAGCCCCGCCTTCGCCGCAGCCTTCCGAGGTGCCGGCGGCCGTCGCGTGGTGCTGGTGTGCGGAACCGTGGCGTGCTTTCGAAGCGCCGCGGGCGCTAAGAAAGTGCTGGAAGCTGCTGGCTTGGAGACGCTCGTTGTTGGCGATCCGCGAGCCGGTCACAACTTGAACGAGCAGATGCAGAAGGCTCTGCAAGCAGCCTGGCCCGACATCTCCGCGCCACTTCCGTGAAGGTTAGTCGATGGGGAACGCGGACGGCGTGGCTTCACGCAGATCTGCACGAGAACACGGTCGGCATCACGGGCATGTCCGGTCCGCTCCAGTCGCTTTACGTCTGACGCGTGGGCGCGTCGAGCGTGCTCAGTCCGTGCAAGGCGCCGCGGTCTCGCTGACGACGATATCGTCGTAGTAGAGCGTGAACGGCGTTGCGCCGAGCGCGTACTCGACACCGATGGCGAACGCCTGGAAGCCCCCGGGGGACAACACGGAGGCGTCGGCCGCCGTTTCTGCCACCGGGCTCCCGTCAATTTCGACGAGGGCCTGTTCTGTGCCTGGTTCACCGGCTATCTGCAGTCGAACGCAATGCCAGACGCCTCGCTGTAACTCGAAGTGTGTGTACGCTCTGGAGGGTGGGTCCAGGTTCTCGATCAGCGCCAATTGAAAGCCTGCTTCGGCGTCGACCGATACCTTGTTTGTTCCGCCGATGCGTAGCTCCGGCGCGGGGTGCAGGGCGGCGAGGACGTAGACCTCGTGCGGTGCGAGGTCCTGGGAAGCTTCGTCCAGCAACACCCAGAAACGGAACCCGACGCGACTGAGCCCCGCGAGCGGAACTTCGAGACGAGCCCAATCGTCGGCGCCCTGGGTGGACGCGCGCATCGAAAAGCTGCCGCCGTGAACAGGCGAGGTGACGAGGTCGATAGTACCCGAACCGGATACCGTCGTCATGGGCGGGGTCTCGAAGTCCGCGCAGAAGATGGCGCCCGGACAGGTCGAACTCGGCGCGCCCCCTTCGCTGGCAGTGGCCTCGCCAGCGGCACCTCCGGAAGCCGGCATGCTGTCTGCGCCGCCTTCGTTGGCTCCGCCAGCGACGGCGAAGGCGCGGGCATTGGCCAAGCTGACAAACACGTCTCCCTCGGACGAAGTGCAGCCGGCAGCGATGGCCAGCAAGAGCAGGGAGTTGAGCAAGGGAGCTGAGCTTCGCATGACAAGGATCGGTGGCGGCGTTCTAGAGCAGTAGCGAAAACCCTAGATCGACCGAGATATTGGCGCCGTGCCAGATGTTGAGCACTTGAGCATCGCTTTTGGCGGCAGGCGCCACGAGCATCCAGCCGAAGCCGCCGCGCGCTGCGAGCTCGAGTGCTGAGGTGAGTCGGAGCCGCGGGGCGAGCGCTAGCTGCAGTTGCCCCCAGGCGCCGGTCAGCTTTTGACCCAACGTTCGGTCGCTCTGTTGAGGACTGCCGGTGAGGGTCACCCAGCCGGCCTCGCCCTCGGCTTCAAGGGCGAGACTGAACGGCTGCGCTTGCAGCAGATCGCGACTGAGACCCAGCTCGACGAAGGCGGCCGAGACCGTCACGTCGCCGAGAGCACGCGCGGCCTGGCCCCGTTCGGCGCCGACGCCGAGGAGCACGGACGGACCGTCGTGGGCCATCACCTTGGAGCGCAGACGCACGCCTGCGCTGAAGTCGGAGTTTGCTGGAAACAGACGGGCGGTGGCCAGCAGGGAGATGCTGGCTCGAGC
>JANNWK010000230.1:0-4225 GCA_031408355.1 Myxococcales bacterium | reverse complement strand
GGCCCGAAGCTCGAGTTCCACGTGGTCGACGCGCTCAAGCGCAGCTGGCAGCTTGGAACCATCCAGCTCGACTATGCGCTCCCGGAGCGCTTTGACCTCGAATATGTCGGCAGCGACGGCGCCGGGCACCGCCCGGTCATGCTGCACCGCGCTATTCTGGGCTCCCTGGAGAGGTTCTTCGCGATCTACACTGAACACTGCGCCGGAAAGTTCCCGGTCTGGTTAGCGCCCGAGCAGGCCAGCCTGCTCACCGTGAGCGAGAAGCAAGCCGAGTTCGCCTATAAAGTGCGGGACGAGCTGAAGCGGGGCGGCCTCAGGATCGCCGTAGACGCCGGCCCCGACAAGCTGGGGGCCAAGATCAGGAACGCCCGCATGCTGCGCACGCCTTACTTCGCCGTCATCGGCGAGGCTGAAGTGACCGCGGGCACCTTGGCAGTCCGCTCCCGCGAGGCCGGCGATTTGCCAGCCATGAGCGTGCAAGCTTTCGCGGAACGACTCGCCCAAGAAGCGAAGCCGCCGCGGATTTCACAGAGGCAAGACTAACCGGCCGCCAAGGCGGCTTCACTACGAGAGAAGCAAACAGAGTGGCATTACCTGGCGGCGGCGGAAGGCGATTCTCGAGAGACACGCGCGGACCTCAGATCCGGATCAACCATCGGATCCGCGTGCCCGAGGTGCGGGTCGTCGCGGAGGATGGCTCCAATTTGGGCGTCCTACCCACGGATCAGGCGCTCAAGCGCGCCCAATCCGTCGGGCTCGACCTGGTCGAAGTGAACCCCAAGGGAACGCCCCCGGTCTGCAAGATCCTCGACTTCGGCAAGTACAAATACGAAGAGAAGAAGAAGGCAGGCGAGGCCAAACGCAAGCAGACGGTGGTCGAGGTCAAGGAAGTCAAGATCCGACCCAAGACCGACGACCACGATCTGCAGGTGAAGATCCGCGCGATTCGGCGCTTCGTCGAGTCGGGGAACAAGGTGAAGGTCGTGTGCCGCTTCCGCGGCCGCGAAATGATGCACCCGCAGGTCGCTTCGGTGCAGCTGCAAGAGATCATCAAGGCCGTCGAGGACCTGGTGAATATCGAGCAGCGTCCGATGATGGAACAGCGGACCATGGCCATGCTGGTTTCTCCGAAGCCGGTGGTGTTTCAGCGCCTGGCCCAGCAGCAGCGTGAGCGCGACAAGGTCCGCGAGAAGGAAGGGCACTCTCCGCTCGACCGTGGTCCTAGCCAGAGCCTGGACGAGAACGTCGTCGAAGAGGAACTGCACGAGCCGGACGATGACGACGACGACGACGACGACGACGACGACGCTGCGGCTGAGCCGAGCGGCGACGCCAAGCCGTCCTGAACAGGAAAGACAGCGTTGGAAGCCGACGACTGGCTACGCCGCTGGGAAGCCGGGCAAATCGGCTTTCACCTGACAGAGACGAATCCGCGACTGATTGCCCACCACGAGAGGATCGCGGCTTGCCGGCGTGTGCTGGTGCCGCTGTGCGGCAAATCGGCCGATCTGGCCTGGCTTGCCATGCAGGGGCACGAGGTGGTGGGAGTTGAGCTCAGTGAGCGCGCGGCGCTCGCGTTCTTTTCGGAGCGCGACCTGCAGCCGACGCGCGAAGCGCAAGGCGCGTTCGTGGAGTACCGACACGGCGCCGTCGCGATCCTGGTCGGGGACTTCTTCGCCGCTGACCAGGACACGCTGGGCTTGTGCGACGCAGCCTACGATCGCGCGGCGATGATCGCGCTGCCCGCCGAGCTACGCGCCCGCTACGTTACCCAGCTTCGCAGCCTGCTTGAGCCCAACTCTAAGCTGCTGCTGCTCACACTCCACTTCGACGCTGACGGCGGTCCGCCCTTCAACGTTTCCCCTAACGAAGTCGCCGCCACTTATGCGGGCGCCCGGCTCACGCACCTGGACAGCCGTGACGCCCGCGCCGACGCGCCAGGCCCAGTGGGGCGAGGGGCCAGCTTCGTGAGCGAGAACGCTTACCTCGTCGAGTTCGGCTAGCCAGCGGCACTTCAGTGTGGAATGAGCCCGCCAAAGAAGGCGCCCGCTCCCGCCGCCAGCAGCACAAGAACCACCACCGCCGCCACGATGCCGCCCTTGCCACTGGCTGGCGCGGGATACGGCGTGGGGGGCGCCACTGAAGAAAGCTGCACCGGAGGTACGGCAGAGCGCGCCGAAGGCGGTTCTGAGTCCATGTCAGTGTCCGGCCCCGACGCGCGCATCCGACCCGAGAGCGGATCGTCTTCCAGCGCCGCCAGGTTACCTATCTCGAAAGCGTCTCCGGACTGCTCCCGCGCGCGTGGCTTCGAAAGACCCAGGCCAGCCAGATCTTCAGACCAGTCGTTCGGCGCATTGAAACCGCCCATCTCGAGCGGCAAGGAGCCAACAACGGAGCCGGCGCTCGACTTGCGATCACCGCTACTGTCGATAGACGTAAATTCGAGCATCGCCTCATCGATCAGCGAACCGATGATCGACTGGCGCTTTTGCACGCGCTTCTTGTGCTCACGCTCCTTCCTGATCGGCTCCACCAGCTGAGCGATGTCGAAGGACGACACGCTGCGCCCCAGCTTGAACAGCAGCTCGTTCAACGCGGTGCCAAAATCACGCGCCCGCGCATAGCGCGCTTCCGGGTCCTCGGTGAGAGCCTTGAGCATCACTTGCTCAAGCTCGACCGGCACATTCCGGTTAAATTCGCGAATTGCCGGGATCCGCGCGGATTGCACCATGCGCACGGTTTCAAGGTCCGACTCGCCCATGAACAGGCGACGGCCCGCGAGCAGCTCCCAGAGGATGATGCCGACCGCAAAGATATCGGTGCGCGCGTCCACCGTGCCGCCCTTGGCAGCCTCGGGCGAAAGGTAGCTGAACTTACCCTTGATGATGCCTGGCTCGCTGTGCTCAAGCTGGCTGTTGGCCTTGGCAAGGCCGAAATCCACGATCTTCACTTCACCGTGGCGCGTGATCAGCACGTTGGGCGGCGACATGTCGCGATGCACGATGTGAAGGCTTTCGCCCTTGCCGTCGACGAGCTCGTGCGCGTACGCCAAGCCCTCACAGATCCTCACGCAGATGAGGCAGGCCTCCTCGATGGGGAAGGGCTGATTGACCTTGCGCCGGTACTCGATGAGCCCCTTGAGATCCGACCCGTCCACATACTCCATCACGATGAAGTAGGTGTTGTCGCCCACGCCGATGTCGAAGACCTGCACGCAGTTGGAGTGCGAGAGGTGAGCGCTCACGCGCGCCTCGTCCAAGAACATGCCGATGAACTGCTTCTTCTCCGACAAGTGCGGCAGCACGCGCTTGATCGCTACGATCTTCTTGAACCCCTCCAGGCCCGCGCTTTCGGCGCGGTAGACCTCCGCCATTCCCCCGGAAGCGATCTTCTCGAGAACCTTGTAGCGTTGTTGCGGGGTAGCCATCGGTGAGTAGGAAGTTACCTAATAACTCATGTTTTTGGGTTGGGGGCCAAAACCTCAGACAGGTTCCCTTGCCGGGGTTTCCTGGCCTCGCGCTTGAGCCGGCCCGCCGCGGCCTCCCACGCCAATTCACGCACTAATCTGCGCCCGACGGGCGAATCGCTTGACCTCGGGCAGAAAACCGAAAATAAGCCGGAACATGAGCGCGCACGGCGACCACGATGAAGCGCACGCGGACGCAGGCGACGTCAGCGACACCGATCACCACGACGCGGCCCCGTCGCTGGACGAACCGGCCACCCCGCTGTGGCTCACCCTGCTGGGTGTCGGACTGTTCCTGACCGGCGGAATCCTGTTTGTGGCCACCCGCGAACCAGGCAAGACCACTGCGGAGCTCACGGCGAGCCCCAGCGCCGCACCGGCAGAGTCGGCGGTGCCGAGCCCTGTCGCCCCACCCGCGCCCGGGCTACCGCAGCCAGCGGGACAGCGCCCAGGGACAGCCCCAGGCGCAGGCGTTGCGGCTCCGCAGCGACCCTAGCCTCTAGGTCACCGCGGCGGGCCGCGCGGAGTGAAATTTCTGGCGGGCCTCGTCCGCCCGTGTTAGCTCCCCGCTCCCGAATGTTCCCGGGGCCATAGCTCAGCTGGGAGAGCGCCTGACTGGCAGTCAGGAGGTCGGCGGTTCGATCCCGCCTGGCTCCACTCACCACCCCTCGCCCGAAGCGGCCACCCCCAGGTGGCCATTTCCGCTTCTGAGTGAGACAGCGGGCAAAAGCCCCGTCACCGGAGCCCCTGACCGGCCCG
>JANNWK010000229.1:0-2381 GCA_031408355.1 Myxococcales bacterium | reverse complement strand
ACGCCGGTCACGGTCACGGCGGCGGCGGCGACTTCTAAGAGTCAACGCGCGCCGGCGTAAAGCCGGACATGACGAAAGGCGATTCTCGGTCAGTAACCGGGGATCGCCTTTCGGCGTTTGGTGGGCTGTAGAATGTCCGGGACGCGGCGCGCTTGGCCTAAGTGTCGCAGCCCGTTGCGACGGCCAATGCGCGGCAGACGTCGAGGCTCTTCGAGGGGTCAAGCCGTCCCACGTAGTGCGACAAAGCCGCTTGCTGGACCGTCTGCACGTGGTCAAGGTTGATGGCGCTAGGATGCTTGAGCCCTTCGGCGGGGCCAATGATGACCTCGCTGGGCGCCCCATGAATCGTGGAGGTAATGGGCGCCACCATGACAGTGCGTAAGAGTCCGATGACGTCCGCGCGACTGAGGACGAGCACCGGGCGACGCTTGTCCCGGCCCTTGAACGCGTGCATCCATATCTCGTGACGCCCTACGGTTCGGGCCATGTGCCTTCATCCGCCCAGCCGACGAGCTCGGCAGGGTCACCCTTGGCATACGCCCGACCGTAGGCCTCTGCGATACGAGTCCGCCGCTTCTGGCGCAGGTACAGCAGGACCGCCCGGCGGAACACGGCGGACCGCCCGTCCCGCTTGACCTCCTCGTCCTTGTCGAGCCGCTTCAACAGCTCCTCGTCGAAGGATACCTGTATAGCTTTCATGTGGATGAGACATGTTGGCACAGCTCAATTCCGGCAGCAATCGCGGCGCGCTCCCGACGCCGGCGCCGCGCGGAAGGTTATTTCGCTTCGGCTGATCGCGGCGGGTGATTGCGGACACCTGCTCGCCGAGGAGTACCCGTGAACACCAGCATCCGTCCGTCAAAGCCGTCCATTGCCCTTCGTCGCAGCGCCTACCTCGCCGCGCTCGGAGCTCTCACCTTTTCAGCACCGCTCGCCTGCTCGGGCGAGCCAGCGACCAGCGCGCCCGTCCCGAGCGGCACCGCGGGAAGTGCCACCACGCCAGCAAGCACCGGCGGCACGGGCTTCGCCACGGCCGGCACGGGCTTCGCCACGGGCGGCACCGACTTTGGCACGGGCGGCACGGGCGGCACCGGCGGCACGGGGCCCACGACGGCCGGCACGTCCGCGACGGGCGGCTCAGGCATCGTCGTCGTTACCCCCTACTGCAACGGCAAGCCGCTGGCTGCACTGCCGTTCGAGGTCACTAGCAGCTTCTACCCGAGCGCCTGGCAGGGAGATTTTGCGGCCATCAGCATTCCGACCGACGTGGAGGACGCTTGTGAGGCGCGCGTCCCGGGCGCCGTGGGCGGTTGCTCGAAATGGCGCTACACGCCGAACGCCACCACCCCGGCTTGGGCCGGCGTCAGCTGGTCGACCGTGGCCGACGCCAATTTCACGCACGACCCGGTTTGCCTGGCTGCCAACGCGAGCCGAGTCACCTTCCACGCGCGCGGCGCCGAGGGCGGCGAGGCCATCACGGTTTCCGGGGCGGGCGCCAACGAAATCCCGCTCACGCTAACGGCAGAGTGGCAGGCGTACGAAGTGTCGCTAGCTGGCGTCGTCTACAACACGCCAGAGATCGGAGTCGCCGCCGGCTTCTTCTGGAAGGTCGTGCCGGCTGAAGCCGCCACGCCGACCGCCTTCTTCATCGACAACATCCAGGTCAGGTCCGGGAGCTCGGACCCCGGCGGCGACGCGGGAGCGGGCGGCGCTGACAACGGCGCGGGTGGAGCGGGCGGCGCCGGCGGCGCACCGTAAATTCCGTCAGCGCAGCGGCGCGACCACGATACCGGTGGCGGCCGGGGACGGCTCAGCGCAGCCGTGCCGGCGTGCCAGCTGGACGACGTGGCCGAGGTCGGCGTGGTAGGTGACGTCGGGTGCGACAGCGGGCGTGTCGAGGTAGCGCTCAACCTCGTCGAAGAGCTCCGGCACCGTCCACGGAGCAGCCTCAGCAGGCGTGACGGCCGGCTCGCTGCCAACCCGCACGACGACCTGAGCCTTCACGCCGCTGACCCAGTCGTATTGCAGCTGATACTCGCCGACTCCGCTCGCCTCCCAAGCGGCGCGTGCTCGGGTCAGTTGCTCCCGCAAACCGTAGCAGGCCGAGGTCATCGTAAAGAGCTCGTCGCGGCAGTCCTTCAACCAACAAACATCGAGGGGCGGGAGGCCGACGCTGGCGTACGTAGGCGCGACGCAACGAATTGCCTGGGGCAGCACCGCGGCGCAGCCGGGGCTAACGGCCCTGTAAGCCTTGGCGCAGTAGTCGGCGCACTCCATGGCATACCCCACGTCGCAGAACTCGGGCTCCCCACCAGGATGATGCCAGTCCTCACACAACGCGCCCGGTAGCCGGTATGAAAGCGTCTCGCAGTACCGTTCAC
>JANNWK010000228.1:0-4176 GCA_031408355.1 Myxococcales bacterium | reverse complement strand
CAAGGTGCCGACGCTGCGCAATGTGGGGGTGAGCGCGCCCTACATGCACGACGGCGCCCTGGCGACGCTCGAGGACGTGATCGCGCACTATGACCAAGGAGGCCGCGGTCACCCCAACACCGACCCTACGATTGCTCCGCTCGGGCTTAGCGATGCCGACAAGCTAGCGCTGCTCGCGTTTCTCAATGCGCTCACCGACGAGGCGTTCCTAGAGGAGCCAGCCTTCGGTGACCCCGCGCTCAATCTGCTCGAGGAACTGGGCTCGAAGTAGGCCGCCGCTGCGTGCTCGGGAGTCAGCCCCGCTAGGTTGGGCGCGTCGCGGGTTCCGAGCGGACCCAGGGCAAGCAGCCTGACACAAGCGGCGTTGGCGACGACACGCCGCTTGCGCTGTACCCACTAGAGTATATACTTCTTGCGATGAAGGCAGCGCGCGCGAAGCTGTTCCAGAACGGTGGAAGCCAGGCCGTGCGGCTCCCGCGTGAATGCCGGTTCGAAGGCTCGTCGGAAGTCGTCGTGAGGCGTATCGGGCGACGGGTGATCCTTGAGCCTGTCGACGAGTGGCCTGACGAGTTCCTCAAGTCGCTTGGCTCACTGTCGGCTGACATTCCGCGACCGAAGCGCGTTCCCATCACTACGCTCAGGGATCCTTTCGAGTAGGTCATGGCGCTGTTCATGCTCGACACCGACACGGTTAGCTTCGCCTTGCGGGGCGTGAGCGAAGTCGGCCAGCACCTGGCCAAGCACAAGCCGTCAGAACTCTGTCTCAGCGCGATCACGGTTGCTGAGCTTCGTTTCGGCGCCGACAAGCGTCGCTCGCGCAAGATCCACAACGCGATCGATGCGTTCCTATCCGGGGTCGAAGTCCTGGTGTTCGACAACAGCGCCGCGGAGAGATTCGGTTCGATTGCGGCCAGCCTGTCGGCGGCGGGGACCCCAATTGGGCAACTGGACACGCTGATCGCCGGTCATGCGCTCTCCGTCGGTGCTACCTTGGTGACCAACAATCAGCGACACTTCTCCAAGGTAGATGGGCTGAGGGTGGTGAACTGGGCTTCGCCGAAGAAACCGTGAAGCGGTGGGGCCGGGGCTCCGCACGCGGGGCATTTCCGCTTGCTACGGGCCGCCTTGCCCCCTAGCGTGCGCCGCCAAGCTCGCGGAGCCACCTCCGGGCGGCTTGCTTCCGAGCCGCTTTATGCCGCAAAAAGTTCAGCTTCCGTACTTCGACGTTCTGCTCGATCGCTTGGACCACGGACACGATGCGCTCTCCACGGCGTTCGGCGCCCACGTTCACTGGGGATACTGGGACGACCCCGCTCGCGCCGATGGCACGCCAGCGGACTTCGCGCGCGCTGCGGAGCGTATGAGCGAAGCGGTGTGCGAAGCCGCAGCCACCCGCAGCGGTCAGGCGATCCTGGATATCGGGTCCGGCTTCGGAGGCACGCTGCGAGGTCTCAATGAACGACACGATGACGTGAGCCTCAGCGGTTTGAATATTGACGCGCGCCAGATCGAGCGGGCCCAGAGGCTGGTCACGGCGCGGCCGGGCAACACGCTCGAGTTTGTCGAGGGCGACGCCTGCGCGATGCCGTTCGAGGCTGAGCGTTTCGATGTCGCTATCGCGCTCGAGTGCGCGTTCCACTTCTCTGACCGTCGGCGCTTCCTAGCGGAGGCTGCTCGCGTGCTGCGGCCCGGTGGGCGGCTGGTCGTGGCGGACTTCACCCCTTCGAGCCTGGCGACTCCCGTGCTGGGAGCGCACCAGTACCTGTTCTCGCGCTACATTCAACATGTGCTCGGCCCCGCTGACGCCAGTTTCACCAAGCGGCGCTATGTCGAAGCAGCCGGGCCGGCCGGTCTGAAATTGCGCGAAGAGATCGACATCACCAAGAACACTCTGCCGACCTACGCTGTCCTGCGTGCGCTCACGGTCGAGATGGGGCGCCACGAGAAGACGGCCCGTTTCGGGGTGGGGCTCCTGGAGTGGCTCAGTCGAATGCGCCTCTTGCGCTACGTGATTCTGGTCTTCGAACGCGCGAGGTAGTTCCGACGGGGCGGGCCCGTCCCGCGGGTGCGCCGCGTCCAGCGGGGCGCGAATTTCCGAAAGTGCTCAAGCCTGTGCTCCCGGCTCCGTTCTAGGGAGTCGTGGCACTTCGACCGCTCACCCAATCGGCGCTGGCCGGTATTGCCGCCGAGTCGGAGCGTTTCGACCGCTCCGCGGCCAGGATCACGCGCTTGGCGGGGGCGCCCTCGGCCGCGCAAACCGCTGAAACCGTGCAGATTTCTCCCGAAGCCCGCGCCGTCAGCGAGAACCTGGACGCCGTGCTGACCTCGGGCCTGGAGAGCGCGATGGTGGACCTGCGGGTGGCCAAATACGCGTTTATCGCGAACTTGAAGGTGCTCCAGACTGGCGCCGAGCTCGAGAAGACGGCGGCCGATCTGCTGAAACGCCCGAGCGACTAGCCCCGCCGGAGCCGACCGCCGCTAAGCCTTTTGCGAGATGGGCCGTTCCCCTCTGCATGTCTCGACGCACTCTGGCGGCCGCCGGCCTGTGCCTGTGGTTTCCCTCGGTCGCTGGCTGCGCCGGTGAACCCTTCTCGGGTGTGGCCCCGAACGACGCTGGCGCTGGCGTGGCAGGGCTCGCGGCGGGCCGCGCTTCGGGCGGAGCGACCGGTCAGGGGGGCAAGCCGCTCCCGGTAGGTAAGGGCGGCGCAGCGACGGGAGGCACGGAGCCAACGCTGGAGGCTGGAGCCGGCGGGATGAACGACGCGGCCGGCGGCGCAGCTGCTCCTCTGGGTTGCCCCAAGCTGCCGGGCCAAACGCTCGTGCTCGTGGATGGCTTCTGCATTGACGAGAGCGAGGTGACGGCCGCCCACTATCAGCAGTTCTTGGCGACCCAGCCGAGCCTCGTCGAGCAGACCTACGAGTGCCTCGGCAACCTGACGTTCGAGAATGGCTGCGAGTACAGCGAGCCTGCCAAGCAGCCGGTGCGCTGCGTGGACTTTTGCGACGCGCGCGCGTACTGCGTTAGCGTCGGCAAGCGATTGTGCGGCGCGGCCTCGGTGGATGCTGCCGCCATGCCGTACGATGCCCCCGCGGCGGCGCTCGATAATCAGTGGTACGCAGCCTGCTCGCACGGCGGAGAGTTCACCTATCCTTACGGCAACGAGTACAGCAACTCGGCCTGTTGGGGGGCCGAGCATCCCCCGCTCTCCACGATGCTGGTGAAGAGCGCGCCAGCGTGTGTGGGCGGCTATGCCGGGCTTTGGGACATGAGCGGTGGCATGGCCGAGTGGATCGACTCGTGCAACGGCGCCAAGGGTCCGGCGGACGCTTGCCGTATCCGCGGAGGTTCGCAAGGCGGGACTGCCGAAGAGCTTCGCTGCGACTGGCAGAGTGCCACGGCCCGCGACACCGTGTCGCACTACATCGGCTTTCGGTGTTGCGCGGACGCTGAGTAACGCGGCCGGCTAGCGGGGCACGCGCCGCGCCGTGATCGGGATACTGAACGAGAGCGCCTGATCCAGCCCCTGAAACTTGATCGAGCGGGCGATGCCGAGCAGGCAGCCGCCCAAAGGAGAGCCCGCAAGCGCGGTCGGGGTCAGGCCCGCAGCTTCGACCGAGCCATCCTTGCGGACCTGAAACTGTAGCGACACTTGCGGACTCCCCTGGACGTCCGCCGCGAAGCGTTCGAAACACTTCTCGAGCCGCGGTTGTTGGCGTTGAACGGTGGCGGCAGCCACGTCACCGGGTCGCGCACGCTCGCTCGTCGCGGGGCGCTGGCTTGAACTGGCGCTCGCGTTAACGGCGGCCGAGCTCAGTGTGGGACGAGCCGCGCCGGCTGGCGCCGAATCGGCGGCCACCGGCGCTTCGGGGGCGCGCTTTTCGATCAGCAGGAAGCGGGGTTTGCTGGGCACGGCGGGCCCGGACCTCAGGACCAGGCTTGCAGCGACGACCGAAGCGGCGGCCACCGTGAGTGAGCCGGCGACCAGCCAGCGAGGCAGCCGACGGGCTCTGTCGCCTGCTAGCCAGGAAGGTCGCGGAGCGAGCGTCGTGCTTGTGTCCTTGGCGTCCTTGGCGTCCTTGGCGTCCTTGGCGTCCTTGGCGTCCTTGGCGTCCGGAGCCACGACCTCCGCCGTCTGGGTGGGGGGCGCCGAGCTCCGCGTGCCTGCCGCCAACACC
>JANNWK010000227.1:0-8149 GCA_031408355.1 Myxococcales bacterium | reverse complement strand
TTCCTCGTCGCGTAGGCTGCACACCGCATGCAATTCCAAGGTCGCGCGACGCTCATCGTCTCTGGCTGGCTCTCGTGTGCCTTAGTGGCTTGCTCAGGCGGAGAGAGCCCATCAAACCCAGTGGGTGCGGCTGGCCTGGCGGGAGTGTCCAACACGGCTGGCGCCGCTGGCGGTTCTGGGCTCACGGCGGGCTCAGGCGGCGTGAGCTCCGGCGGGGTGGCTGGCGCGGTCAGCACGGGCGGCGCGGGCGGCACGAGTGGGGGCGCGGCAAGCGGCGGCGCAGCAGGCAGCGGTGGTCAAGCGGGCGGACCTTCAGGGCCCATCGAGCACCACGTGATGGCCATCGAGTACCCCGGTCGACTCGTGGAACTGTCGGCCAAGGGCGAGCTGCTCTGGGAACACTCGACACCGAGCCTGTCGGTCATGTTCAACGTGCTCCCCAACGGCAACGTCTTCTTTCCCCACGGCGGGAACAGCCCGGGCGCGCAAGAGGTAAACAAGAACCACGACGTGGTCTGGAGCTACACCAGCACCGCCGGTGAACTCTTGGGCGGCGAGCGCTTGGCCAACGGCAACAGCTTGCTCGGCGAAGGCGGGCCGGCGCTCGCGCTCGAACTCGATCCGGCCAAGACGGTTGTTCGCTCGATCGCTGTGCCTACCTCAACCGGCGCAGCGCACACGCAGATCCGGCACCTACACCGGCTAGAGAACGGCAATATCCTGGCCGCCCTGGAGGGCGAGGGCGTCGCTCGCGAGTTCGACAAGGACGGCGTGATGGTGTGGGAATACAAGAATGTCACTGATATCCACGAGGCCATCCGCTTGCCGAACGGCAACACCCTGATCGGCGGCGGCACCTCCAAGAAGGTGCTGGAGGTCACCAGCGCCGGTCAGATCGCTTGGGAGTTCGGCGAAGCGGACGACCCGACGCTGGGCTTGAAGTTCGTGACGAGCATCCAGGTACTGAAGAACGGCAACCTGATCGTCGGCAACTGGGTCGGCGGCGGCGGCGGCGCCGGTGTGCATGCCTTCGAGGTAACGCGAGAGAAGAAGGTCGTCTGGAAGCTGGGCAACAACGACTTCCTCAAGTCGGCCACCACCGTTACAGCACTGGACGATTGATGCGCTCACGAAACTGGTTCTGTCCGATCCACTCCCGAATCGAGACCCTACAATGATCTCTCGTCGCATGGCGTTGCGAGGAATGCTCGGCGGCTCGGCCTGTGCGCTCGGCCTGCCGCCTGCCCTGAGGCAGTAGTGAAGTCGTTAGCGGCACTCGTCGCGGTAGTTTCCGTGCTCTGCCTGGGCTGCGAAGCGCTGCGCGGTGGCTCTTTGGGAGGCGACCCGCCGCCCAGCTCGGGCCCCAACCAGCTAGTGGACCCCGACGCAGGCAACCCGGATACGCCAGACTCGCTCTTTCCGCGACGCGGCACGCTACAGCGCCTGAATCGCACGGAATACAACAACACGCTCCGCGACCTACTCGGCACGACCCAGCGCCCCGGCGACAATCTGCCGGCGGAGGATATTTCAGCTGGTTTCGACAACATCAGCGAGGCGCTCAACGTCTCGTCGCTGCACGTCGAAACCTACCTCGAGGCGGCCGAGCGCGTGATCGATGAGGCGCTCGCTACCGGCGCCCCGCTGCGCGAACAAATTCTCGTCTGCGACGTCGACCTCGGCGGGCACGACTGCGCTCGCAACATCGTTCGGGCCTTTGCGCGCCGCGCGTTTCGACGTCCTCCCACGGAGGCTCAGGTCGAGCGGCTAGCGGCCTTCATGGCGGTGGCGGCGGCGCAGGGCGATCCCCCGCTCGTGGGAGTCAAGCTGGCGCTCCGAGCCATGCTGGTATCGTCGCGCTTCCTGTTTCGAGTCGAGCTAGATCCGGAAGTTCTGCCCGCGGCGCCGTGGCGCGTGGACAGCTTCGAACTCGCCTCCCGCCTGAGCTATTTCCTCTGGAGCAGCATGCCAGACGAAACGTTGCTGCAAAAAGCCGGAAGTGGTCTTCTGCAGAGCGACGAGGCGCTGAGCGAGCAGGTCACGCGCATGGTCTTGGATGCGCGTTCCTCGGCGCTAACCAGTAACTTCGCGGGTCAATGGCTGCAGTTTCGGGCCGTTCCTCGCCACCAGCCGGACCTCGAGGCTTTTCCGGAGTTCAGCGCGGAGTTGGCACAGTCGATGGTGGACTCGACGGAGCGCTTCTTCCACGAGTTCTTGCGCGCGCGCCTTCCACTCGACCAGCTCGTCACTGCCACGACCGTGCCCGTGGATCAGCGACTGGCTGCTCTGTATGGCGTGCCCAGCGTCGCGAATGAAAGTTGGGGCTCAGTGGCCACACCGCCGGGACGAGGCGCCGGCGTGTTGGGCCACGCTTCGGTGCTGATGGTGACCTCCGAGCGCGGCCGCACCTCGCCGGTGAAGCGCGGTGCCTGGGTGCTATCCAACCTGCTTTGCAGTCCACCGCCACCGCCACCGCCCGGCGTAGAAGGCCTCGATGAAGGTCCGGGCAACGACACCAGCTTGACCGTGCGCCAACGCCTCAAACAACACCAGACTGATCCTGTGTGCGCGGCCTGCCACAGCTCCATGGACCCCATTGGCTTCGGCCTCGAGAACTTCGATGCGATTGGCAGGTGGCGCACTCAGGAGCAGGGAATACCCCTCGACACGCTGGGTATTCTCTCCGACGGGAGGTCCTTCTCGAACGCCGAGGAGCTTGGCCGCATCGTGGCCAGCGACCCACGCTTTCTCCGCTGCGTCGCGCAGAAGCTCGCCACCTACGCGCTGGGACGCGTCATCGACGAAGCGCAAGACACCCGGCTGATTTCCGAAATCGTGAATCAGACCAGCGCGACCGACCAGGCCCTGCTCAGCATGGCGATGGCCTTGGTCAAGAGTCCCTATTTCCTCGAGCGCTCACCCGAGCCGTTGGGAGCCCCGTAATGGCTTGGACAAAAATGTTGGGACGGAGGGCCTTCCTGGGAGGAGCCGGCGCGCTCATTTCCTTGCCTCTGCTTCCGTCGCTTCTGGAGCGAAAAGCGCGAGCGCAGCCCATGCCGAAGCCGCCGCAGCGCTTCGTCGCCTGGATGCTTCCGAATGGGGTTCCGATTGGGCAGAGCGCGGGTAACTTCTGGCGCCCGTCGGCCCTCGGAGAAGCCTTCGAGCTCTCGAAGAGCCTCGAGCCTTTGGCTGAGCTCAAGTCGGACATCTTGCTCGTCTCGGGCCTCTCTAACCTGGTCACCTACGAGCCGGGCGCCCACGCCTCGGGAGCGGCGTCGTTCCTGACCTGCACGAAGATCGCGCAGACCACCGATCCTGCCGCGATGAGGAATGGTCTGTCGCTCGATCAGGTGCTGGCGCAGCGCCTGAAGCCGAACGTCCGGCGCCCGGCTTTGGCGCTGGATCTGGCGCCAGGCACCGGAGTCGGCGATTGTGATTTTGGGCTGGCGTGCGCCTACATGTTCAACATTTCTTGGCAGTCGCCCACGACCGCTGCGCCAAAGCTCGTCGAGCCCGCCGCCGTGTTCAATAGCCTATTCGCCGGTGACGACGCGGCCGCTACCCAGGCGGAGCTGGAGAAGCGGCGCGTCTACCAGACCAGCATCCTGGACTATGCGCTCGAGGACGCCAACTCCCTCATGCCACGCTTGGGCGCGGCGGATCGAGTGAAGCTCGAGCAGCTGCTCAACTCGATTCGGGAGGTGGAGCAACGCTTGGGTACGACCTCCACCCAAGCCGCCTGCAAGCAGCCCGCGGCGCCGAGCAGCGCGCTGTCCCTCGAGCAGCGCGGCCCCGTGATGGTCGACCTCCAGGTGCTCGCCCTGCAGTGTGATTTGACGCGTTTCATGACGTTCAAGCTGGGGTCGGGCTTCAACAGCGACGATCGTGATTTCGGGTTCCTGGGGTTGAGCAATTCGCATCACTCTTACTCGCATCACGGCAACGACATGGCGAACATCGACATGTGCATCCGGGTCGTGCGTTGGGAAGTAGAGCTGCTCGCGCGCTTGCTCCGCGGTATGAAAGCCGTCACCGAAGCTGACGGCTCGACCTTGCTGGAAAACTCTGCCGTCTACGCCTCGAGCGACGTCACCGATCCCGATACGCACAGCCTGACCGACTTCACGGCGCTCCTGGCAGGTCAGTGCCAGGGGGCTTTCAGACCAGGGCGACATCTCGAGTACAAGGACGCACCCGTCGCAAACCTATTCTTGAGCGTGCTCCACGCCTTCGGACTCGATGACTCCACCTTCGGCGACACCGGTACTGCGCCATTGTCCGGCCTCGCCTAGCCGCGACCCCCTCTGAGCAAAACATCAGCGCTCGTCGCGCATTGTGGCGAATTTGGCGCCCCGCCTATCCGGGAGCGCCCGCAGAATCGCCAACTCACGCGCCCAGCTGGGCGCGCGTCACCAGGCCCAACGCGCTCCGAACAACATCAAGTGATGCGTTGAATGAACCAAACAGCGCCCACTAGCCCGATGAGCGCGCACGCTGGGGTGAGCACGAACCGAGCATAGAAACCCCGCATTCGCACTGGAAAAATCAGCGCCGCGACCAGCGCCGCAACGAACAACTGCCCAGCCTCCACGCCGAGGTTGAACGCCAGCAAAGACGTGACGAGCGCCCCTTCTTGCAGCCCTTGGACGGACAGCGCTGAGGCAAAACCCAGCCCGTGGAGCAACCCGAAAACCAATACAACGGACGACCGTCGCCACAATTTGACGCGTTCCTGTTGCTCGGTGGCTTCGCCCTTGCTCGACCACCCCTTGGCCAGCAATGGCTCCAGGCCAACGTAGACAATCGACAGGGCGATCAGCGGCTCAATCAGCTTGGCGTTGACGCTCACCACTCCTAGGGCTCCGAGAGCTAGCGTCACGGAGTGAGAGAGCGTAAACAAGCTCAACTGCAGGCCCAATTGCTTGAGCCAGCGAAAACGCCCCGCGAGCAGGCTGTGCGTCAGCAGTAGGCCGATGACGAACAACACGTGATCCGCGCCGTGAGGCACGATGTGACGGAAGCCGAGCTTCAGGTACTGCCCGAAACTGAAGACCATACCTCTGCGCTTCCGCGCCCCGCCGTCCTCGGCACTGGCTGTCGAAGCACCACCCGCGGACGTGTCGCCAGCTGTGGCTCCGCCCCCGTCAGCGTTGCGATACGAGGGCCTCGTACCGGAACCTGGCTTGGTCCACGGCCGGGGCCAGGGCTGGGGTTTGTCTGTTATTCCGAGAAAGATCGGCGCTGAGCTGGTGCCTTTGCCGACATAACCACGCAAGCGGCCGTCCAGCAGCGCACCGCTTAGGTCAACGCCCAGCTCACCCACTTCGTACGCTACGTGGAGGACGAGCTCCTTGGGCTGGTGGGGGACCTTGCCGCGGATGCGCGCGGTGTCGACGGCGTCTGGCCCTGTGCCAAGCCCCAGCACCTCGGCGTGGGTTTGGGTTTTGACCCCGTCAAACTGCAGAACGATGCCTCTCTCGAGCAGCTGTTTGAGCTCCCGTTTGCGCTCAGCCTGCGCACTGGCGTTCGTTCCCCCCGCAGCCTGGGTATATTGGGGCGGGCTATCCAGCTCCAATTCGCCCTGAAACTCCCCGTGCGAAAGCGTGATACTTGCTGTCCCATACGAGAGGGGATGGGCGCAGAGCAACCCCGGCCAAACCAGGCTTAGCAGGACAACACTCCACAGCACCGGAACCGCCAAGCCTCGGAGATACAGGCCGCTGGGATTCGCTCTCTCAAGCAAACCCATGAGCTCCTCACCGGTGCGTCGCACGCATCCAGGCACAGCAGGTAGATGCCTCAGAAACACCTGCAATGTTTAGCGCAATCGGCGCAGTCATCTTTCACGTAGCAACGTGTTTCAGCCCGCGCCCGGACAATTGTGCCGAGGACAGACTACTGAACGGCCGGGCATGGCACAGTTGGGCAGAGGGGATTGCGAGGGACCCCTCCCGTTTCTTTGGGCATATTGGCTGGCACAGGATAGGTAACCTTACCTGATCCCGCCCATTCAACGCCGCGAATCCACAAGGTCTGAAAACCTACGTCATCCGCCTCCCAAAGAACGTCGTTGGGCTGGCCCGGCATGTAGTGCATCGGGGCGTGAAAGAAGACCCGACCTTTGTCCTTGTACATCTTGGTCCATGAGACAGGGTGGTATCCGCCGTTTCCGCCGCCCGCGGACCGACCATAGTCGAGCACCTTGAGACCCTGACAGGGTCCTCGCAGATAGATCGACGTATTGTCCGTGAGCAATTGCCGAACCGGTGGAAAGCCCTTGGTAATGGGATGCTCTGCGTCGAGCACACGCACCAGGAGCTCTTGAAAAGCTACATCGATGGCCTGTGAGCCGGTCCCTTGCGGGACCATGACTTGCTGTCCGTTCACAACCTCCCAAGCACAACCATAGTCAGCGCTCTGCCAGCTCCCACCGACCATTTCGTTGTGCGCCACCCAACAGTTCGTCCCACGCGGCGTCGTGCCGGCGTTGCACTGGCCCCAACCATGGCCTCCACCATGGAGGCTGACCATGCCACCGCCATTTTCCATGTAGGCTTCGAAGCTTAACTTGACTGCTTCAGACCAATCACGGCCTCCACCATGGTGGATGTCCAAATTGTGAACAACCACGTCATAGTCTGTCCACGTTGGGTTCCAGGCTGCCCAGCTAGCATCATCATCTTTTGCTGGCAGGACCATGTATTCAACGGACTCAAAGACCTTGGACCACTTCAGGATATTTATTAGGTAAGGGTCTTGCTTGGACCAATCGTGATGATTGGTTCCGCCCACGTAGAGAACCTTGGGCTTGGCGCCAGGGGCGGAGCCACCCGCGCCACCCGCGCCACCCGCATCGCCCCCGCCCATGCCCGCACTTCCGCCGCTCGCGCTGCCCGCGACGGGCGTGTTGCCACCCGCTGCCGGAACTCCACCACCGGCGTTGGCGCTGCCGCCCATCCCTGCGCCCGCAGGCATGCCAGCCTGACCACCACTCGCGGCGGGCAGATTGGGTGTTCCCTCCGCAGAGCTGCAAGCCATCAGGGTGAGCGTGGACAGGGAACATATCGCAAACGTAGCGACTCGCATGACAACGCAACCTTTCAATGGGAAACCCGTGGCCGACAGCACAAGGCCGCGCCTACGGCAGGCGCAGCTAGTGGTCCCTAAGTGTGCCTCGCGAGGGCTGGGGGGCTAGAATAAATCGACTTTAAATTATAACAAATCGGGCGTGCCTGGAGGACGCGCCCGGAGCGCGGAGCCGTCCTGCTGGGGCTGAAGCGCATGTGAAACGCCCGGCGAAGCGTGCAAACGGCCCGGATGGCCTGACCGCCGCAGGATGGGAGCTCGCGAGCATACATTGGCGCCAACGCCCGATCCGCGACACCACGGCCAATTCCAACTGCCCCGGAGCTACCTCGGCACGCAGTTCGGTTTCCTGATGGCGCCACAGTAGCTGGCGCGTCGGATGTGACCGCCAGCGAGCGCGTTGCTCCTTCGTGCCTAGTCCTGCTGCAGCAACGGCGTCGAACACACCAGACCGAAGGCGACAATCGGAGCCGTCGCGCTCGCCGTGCCCACCAGCTGGCCCACACCAACGTCCCCCGGATTGCATTGGACCGGCTCGAAGCCCAAGCCTCCCAACACGCCCCCGATCGAGCCAGCTTTGGTGTCATTGCCTACGACCAGCACCAGATTGGGCTGCGCGCCCAGGATGCTCAAGGCAGCGCAACGAACATCGATCGCGTCGATCACGGCACCGGCACGACCCGTGAAGCTCGTGACCAGCTGGTTGGGCGGACACAACGCCGGCTGCTTGACCTCTGCGAGGGTATTGTACACGGGCAACGCGCTGGTCTGCGTGATCGTCACGGCGTACGCTCCAGCGTTGTCGACAGACACTTCACCACAGATGGCTTGGACACTGCGCACACTCTCTGCCCCCCCCGGGGCGTCCATCGTGCCGTGAAGCCCAATCAATACCTGGGCTGTGGGACACTGGTCCGTGTACTCGGTTCCTGGAAGGCCCTGCTTCTGCGCGACGGCGTAGGGCGTCGTCGCCACGCCGATGCGGACGGACCCGATGGGCGCCTGGCCGCTACCAGCAACACCCTGACTCCCGCCGCCCTGTGTGCCGCCCGCGGCATCCCCG
>JANNWK010000226.1:0-5039 GCA_031408355.1 Myxococcales bacterium | reverse complement strand
GTGGAGATCACCCAAGACGGCAAACTCCGTGTCGGGCTGAGCGACAGGAGAGACGGTCTCGAGCTCAGCGCAACGCTGAGCTTGCAGCAGCGCTTCGAGTCCCTGCTGCCCGCACCGGGCGGGGGCTGTAGCGCGCGCACGGGGCTCGGTTACTCCGGCAAGCTGAGCCGCTGCGCGCCCGGCGACACGGTACCGCTCGAAGGGTTGGGCGGAGTGCTGGACGCACTGGCGGGTGGACCCGGCTGGCGCGCGGGGCGTGAGTTCGGCACGAGCCTGCTGGTCCTAGCTGGGCCAGCCGGAGCCGCGCTTTCCCAACAACGCGTGGGCGCTCAAATGGCGGTCGGCGACGCCGACCAGGACGGCGCGCCCGAGGTCGTCGTCGCGTCCGACACCTCGAACGCGGCCCAAGACAGCATCTCGCTCAGTAGCGTGGTCGACGGACAACTGAAGAAACGCTTCAGCGTCAGCGTGCCTGGCGTGCGAGCCATTGGCATCTGCGCCGAGCGCGAGGGGCCCGGCATGGCGCCCGTCGTGATCGCGAGCGAGGACGAGCTGTGGGTGCTCCGTTGATGTCGCCCGCGAAGCTTTCGCGGCGGGCCCTGCTCGCGGCTGCGGGTTCTGCCGCGGGAGCGCGCGCTCTCGGTCGAACCCCTTACGCAGGACAGCTGCGCCTGACCGTGCCCTGGCCCATCACCCGCCTCGATCCGGCGACTCTCGACGACGCTTTCAGCGCGCTTTTCAGCGCGGCCGTCTGCGACCCCTTATTCGCGCTCGACGCCGCCGGCAAACCGTATCCGGCCCTTGCCAACGCCCTGCCAAGAGCGCACGCCGACGGCGTTCGCGTCACGCTGCGCTCGGGCCTGAGAACCGCCGCCGGCAAGGCGCTCAGCGCCAGCGACGTGCTGGCAAGCCTGCAGCGCGCGCGCAGTCTAGGGGCCGCTGGGTTGCTCGGCGAAGTCGAACGTCCTCGGGCCGATCCCAAGGATCCGTTCAGCGTCATTTTTCCGAAGGCCAACGCCGAGGCGTTGGGACTCCTGCTGGCAAGCCCGCTCCTGGCCATTGTTCCGCGCGGCTTCTCGGTCCTTGCCCCCGACGGCACGGGCGCCTTCCGCATCGAACTTTCGCCGGGCCGGGCCAGGCTAACCAGAAACCCGCACGCCGCCCGTGGCGCCGCCTTCCTCGACGCGGTCGAAGTGAGTGCGGTAACAGAGCTGGCAGATTTGCTGCGCGGCTTCGAGGCGGGCAGCTCGGACGTCGGCTGGTTCGGCAGCGGGCTCTATCGCGCCGTCAAGGATGCGGTTGCCTTCGAGACCCCGCGCTACGGCTTCGCGGTGATGATGAGCGGGCGCCTCGCGGGCGGCTGGGGCGCCCCCGGAGCCCTTCAAGCGCTAGTGAACGCCGTGCCGCGCGAACAGCTGGGGCATTTGGGGCTGCGCGGGCTAAACTACCAACCTGAGGGCAGCCCGCGTTGGGGCGGTCCGCCCGGTGAAATCTTAGTGCCGCAAGCGGCGCCGCAGCTCTTAGCCACGGCGCAGGCGCTTTCCACCGCGTTGTCGTCGCCGGGCCACGAGCTGACCATCGCGGAGAAGCCCACGGCTGAGCTTGGCCGGCTTCGCGATTCCAAGCGCTTCGCGTTGCTGGTGGACTTCGTGCGTTCACCGGGCTTGAGCGATCGCGAGGCGGGGGCGGCTCTGCGTACTGCCGTTAGCCCTGAGACAGCCAAGCGGGCACCGCTCACCGCGCCCGTTGCGCCACGCGAGCTCGGACTCACCTTGCCTCTAGCGGTGGTAGGTGAGCTGACGATTCACGGCGCCCATCGGACCAGCCTGAGTGGCCTGCAGACCTGGCAACTCGGCGGCGTCGCCTGGCGCCCCTAGCGACCGGCGCACGCTCTACCACGCCCGTTCACGGCAACTTGACCGGTTCAGGCAAGTTTCCGCCTGCGCGCACGAAGCTGATCACGGATTTGGTCAGCTTCTCGTCCGCCTTGACACACTTCAGGCTGACTTCCCCGCTGGTCGCGCCTTTGCATTCCTTCCTCCGCTCGAGGTAGGCAAGGTTGAGCTTCTCGTCTTTGCGCAGGGCCTCCTGGGTATCGTCGTCCAAGTAGCGAAAATCTATCGCCGGATACTTGGGCGCGGGCGCCTTCGAGAAAGTCACCTCCTCGCTCTGCAGGGTCACGCAGGAGCCGTCCCAACGCAGGGCGTCGTAGCTGCCGCCCGCGCCGCTCACCTGAATGCTATTGGCGTCGGCCACACGCGCATAGAGGATCAATACCTCCTCGTCGAACTCCACCCAGCCGCTGTCGGACGCGCCGCCCGAAGCGTTCCAAGCCTGCGTCCGACGAGTCAAGTAGCCGCGCGACCAGGCCGAGTTCGAGAACAAGTACAGACCGACCGAAGGGAACTTGCCGCCGCACAGGCGCTTCACGAACTTCGGGTCCGGCGAGCAGATAGCCCCCGACTTAAAGCACTGGGTCGGCACCTTTTCGGCGCTGCCCCCAGCTGCTTCGGCTCCCTGGGCGGGCGCGTCCGCCACAGGCCCCGCAGGCTCGGCGGCGATGGCTTGCGTCGCGGGCACTTCGGCAGGCTTATTGGGCCCACCACAACCCAGAACGGCGGACGAGAACGCGACGAGCGCGAGGGTAGCTAGGGCAAGGCGCATCGGCAGCGTTCATATCACCCAAGAATGCCTCGGGCTTGTGATAAATCGTCGGGTCGGAGACGCCCATGCTGGATTTGAAGGTCATTCGTGAAACGCCCGAAGCGGTCAGGCAAGCCATCAAGGACAAGCGCGTCCCGCTCGATCTCGACGCATTGCTAGCTGCGGATCAAAAGCTGCTTAGCCTGTCCCGCGCTCTTCAGGAGTTGCAGGAGAAGCGCAACCACCACGCCAAGTTGATCCCCAAGGCTAACCCCGCCGAACGCCCCGAGATGATCGCCGAGGGGCGTAGAATTGGCGAGGCCATCAGCGGGCTGAAGCCCGAGCTAGAAGGGGCCGAGGCTGCCCTGCGAGACTTGCTGCTCCAGGTACCCAACATACCCGCCGAGGTCGCCCCGCGCGGCGCGTCCGAAGCCGACAACGTGGTCGTCAAGACAGTCGGTTCGCTGCCGAGCTTTGAGTTCAAGCCGCTCGATCACGTGGCGCTACTTGAGAAGAACAACTGGAGCGAACTGGCTCGGGTCGCTAAAGTGGCCGGCTCTCGCTCGTACGCGCTCAAGGGCGACGCTGTGTTGCTCGAGCAGAGTCTGCTGCGTTTCGCGCTCGAGCGGCTGCTGGAGCGTGGCTTCACGGCCATCAGCGTACCGGCCTTCGCCAATGAAGCTGCGCTGCTTGGAACGGGCCATTTCCCGGCAGGACGCGAGCAGGTTTACCACCTCGAGGCGGACGACAAGTACCTGACCGGTACCTCGGAGGTGACGCTCAACGCGCTCCACAGCGGAGAAATTTTGGCGGAGGACGACTTGCCGCTGCGCTACGCCGGTATCTCCGCGTGCTTCCGGCGCGAGGCGGGCAGCGCTGGTAAGGACGTGAGGGGCCTCATCCGCGTCCACCAGTTCAACAAGGTCGAGCAGTACGTGCTGTGTAAGAATGATCCGGAAGAATCCGAGCGTTGGCACCAGACCCTGCTCGAGATTTCCGAAGCTATCTTGCAAGATCTCGAGGTGCCTTACCGCGTGGTTGAGTGCTGCACCGGCGATATGGGGCTCGGCAAGTACCGAATGTTCGACATCGAGTCATGGGTACCCAGCGAGCAGCTGTACCGTGAGACGCACAGCTGCTCGAACCTCCAGGAGTGGCAGGCACGCCGCAGCGATCTCCGCTACCGCGACGCGCAGGGCAAGGTCCGTTTCTGCCATACCCTCAACAACACGGCCCTCGCCACGCCGCGCTTTCTCGTGCCCCTGCTTGAAAATCATCAGCAAGCCGACGGGCGGGTACGGCTCCCCGCCAAGCTCCAGCCCTACCTTGGCGGGCGCGCCTGCCTCGGCGGCTGAGCAGCTGAGCGACCGCGCGGCCGGGCTAGGCCCGCTGCTGGCAGAGCCGCTGGTAAAGCGCCGCCGTTTGACGGGCGATCGCTGACCAAGCGAAGCGGGCCTCGACCCGCAAACGCCCCGCATCGCCCAGCCTTCGACCCAAGCCTGGGTCCGCACAGATTTCATTGATGCGGGCGGCAAGGGCGCGCGCAAAGCCTGCTCGGTCCTTGGGCGCACCCATGGCCGAGCCGTCCGTCTCAAACGGCACCAAATGCCCCGTCACCCCATCGTCCACCACCTCGGGGATACCTCCCACGGCCGACGCGACAACCGGCGCGCCGCAGGCCATAGCCTCGAGGTTCACGATGCCGAACGGTTCGTAGATGGACGGGCACACGAAGACGCTTGCGTGCGAGAGCACTTGGATGAGCTCTGGCCGTGGCAGCATCTTCTGGATCCAGATGAGGCCGCCGCGTTCGGCGTCAAGTTCCTTCACGAGCGTTTGGACCTCGCGCTTCAAGTCCTCCGTGTCGGCTTCACCCGCACACAGCACGAGGCGCACGTTCTTGTCGAGGTGTCGGGCTGCCTCCAGCAGGTGCACGATGCCCTTCTGGCGCGTCACCCGGCCTACGAACACCGCGTACGGAACCTCGGGATCAATGCCAAAGCGTTCGAGCACGTCGGTCTGACTGTCGCGGCGATACTCAGCCAGATCGATGCCGTTGTAGATGACCTCAACCTTACCTGGATCGACCTGGGGGTAGGCGGTCAGAATGTCCTTTTTCATCCCGCTCGACACCGCGATCACGGAGTCCGCCGCTTCAATGGCTGTTCGCTCACAGAAGCTGGAGATCGCGTAGCCGCCCGCGAG
This sequence comes from Myxococcales bacterium, assembly GCA_031408355.1. Lineage (GTDB taxonomy): Bacteria > Myxococcota_A > Polyangia > Polyangiales > Polyangiaceae > PMG-095. Next base: position 191 of record JANNWK010000226.1, on the reverse strand, counting down.
CTGCTCGGCCTTCCAGGGCCGGAGCGGCTCAAGGCTGTGTGAGGTCATGACGTGCGGCACGCCATACATCAGCTTCGCCAGGTGGCCGGCAAAGTTGGCGTACCAGGTATGACTGTGTACGAGCTGAGAACCGACGACCTCTTTGGCCATCGCCAGGTCGATCGAAAGTGTGCGGAGCGCGGCCAGCTCGG
>JANNWK010000225.1:0-2045 GCA_031408355.1 Myxococcales bacterium | reverse complement strand
CGCCGCCGACTTCAAGCACGAAGCGCGCTTCTCAACTTGGTTGTACACCATCGCGCGCAACCTCTGCATCGACCAGCTGCGCCGGCTGGCCCATCGTCGCCACGCCTCGCTCGATCAACCCCTGGGCTCGGATGACGCAGGTCGCACACTCGGCGATTCGATCGCGGCGCAACATCACTCCGCCAGTGCTGAACGCGCCGCGGTGTCCTCGGAGGTCCAAGCCTCCATCTTGAAAGCGGTTGACGACTTGCCTGACGAGCAGAGAGAGGTCTTCCTGCTGCGCGAGATCGCCGAATTGCCCTTCCGCGACATCGCCGAACTCACGGGCACGTCAGAGAACACCGTAAAGAGCCGCATGCGGTACGCGCTCGACCGTTTGAAGCAAGCCCTTTCGAACTTCGAGGAGTACGCACGTGCGCTGCGCTGAACCCCATGACCCCATGGCAATGGGAGCATTTCCGGGAGGTCGCCCCGCCTTCTGAGCAGGGGTTTCAGCATGGACTGCGAGAACTTCGACCGGATCGTGCTCGACCTCCTGTACGGGGAGCTCGATGAGTTGACCGGCGCAGCCGCGCGCCGCCACATCGAGCATTGTTCAAGATGTAAGGCCATCTGTTCGGGTCTGCGTGCCACCCGCGAGGTAGGCGCGCTACAGCTGGTCGACCCGCCGGAGGGGCTAGAGCTTGGGATCCTCGAGGCGGAAAGACGCATCAACGCACGACTGCCGTTCACGAAGAGGCTTGGACGCGGAGTGTCGATCCTGGCGGTCTACGCGATGCGTCCGCAACTGGCGATGGCGGCGCTGCTCCTGCTGATGATCGGTTCCAGCCTTTTCTTTCTGCGCGCCCGTCCAGGGGCTAGCGAAAGCGTGTTGGTGACGGAGCGCGGCATCCCAGAAACGGAAGCCGAACACGTGGCGATCCTGCCGGCGCCGGCTCGACGAGCGGACTCGCCGAGTGCACCGCCACCGAAAGGACTCTCCACCAAATCTGACGGCGCCGGACGCGACCGTGCGGAGGCAAAGCTCGACATCAAGGAGGAGTCCAGGGAGAGCGAGGCCAGTGCCCTCACCGCGGTCCCCGAAGGTGACGCGCCCAGCGCAGGGGTTACGGCCGACGCGACCGACCCGCTAGATGCCGCCACCGCGGCCTTCCAAGGAGGCCGCTACGTGGAGGCTCAGAGGCGATTCGAAGAGGTCGCCGCCCGGGGTGGGCCAGGCAGCGCTTCAGCGGCGCTGCAGGCCGTCGAGGCCTTGCGACGCCAGCGAGGCTGCCCCGCGGCGGCCCCCCGCTACGAAGACGTTCATGCTCGCTATCGAGACACCCAGGTGGGCAGCGAGGCCGCTTGGCAGGCGGGCGACTGCTACCGAGCACTCGGAGAGTTGTCCCGGGCGCGCCAGAGTTTCGAAGCGTTGTTGGAAGTCGCCGAGTACAGGTCGCGCGCCGAGGCCGCGCTCGGCGAACTCATTGCGCGGGAGGACGCGTTGGCCCTACGCAAGGCCAAGGGTCCAACTCCCGGCGCCGCCGAGGCCAAGCCAGCGGCCAAGCCAGCAGCCGCGTCGGCTCCCAAGGCGGGCGGCTCCCCCTAGGCGACGTCGCGACCCAAGCGGCAGCAAGCGACGCTCCGCTAGACCGGTGCCATCCGGGCGTTGGTACCCGCCTCACCCAGATCGACGTCGTCGGAGACTAAACTGACGGCCTTGCCATCCGGCGGATCGAAGGGGGCCCGGCCGACCTGCTTCGTGCCGAGGCTAGGCACGAACATGGCCAGGAAGTACTGGCGAACGAAGTAGAACCACATGCTCCAATGCAAGAGCTGCGGGTCGATCTTCGGCGCGAGGGCTTCGTGCGCTTCCCGCAACCGGCTCCAGTGCATCCCCGGGTTCTCATGATGCACGGTGTGAAGGCCGTTGTTGAAGAGCAGGAAATTCACGCCGCGACCGTAGAAGCTGCGCGAATGATTGTGGGCTGACCAGGGGTCGGTGTGAACGTGTTGCTCGTAGTTGAAAAGCATGATCGTCCAGAGCGCGAAGAACGCCGGGACCA
>JANNWK010000224.1:0-3231 GCA_031408355.1 Myxococcales bacterium | reverse complement strand
ACGTCAGCCGGAAGCACAAGCGCGCCCGCTGCACGAGCTTGGTCGACGATATCGTGGCACATCTCATCATCGAATGCGTCGAGGCGGCGGAGCCACCCTTCGAAATGAGATCTTTCGGTGACGTGGGCAACCAGACAGCCGTTGAAGTAGCCATCGTCCTTCAGGCGCTCGACCAGATCGGGACCCTGTCCAGCTGCCGGTCCGAGGAGAGCATGGCTGTGATCAAACACATTGACCGGTATGTTGGCAGCGCGGGAGTACGCCAAGTTTCCGGCGTGCCGATCGCCGTTCAGTAACCAGCTATCGAAGAGCACGATCCCCGCCGCGGTTCGCGGATGATCCGCGACGACGTCAAGCGGAAGGACGTGCGGTGGCTTCTCGCCTTGTTTGCCGAAGCGTAGCGACACGTATGCGACCTTACCGTCGTCAGTCTTCGTCACGACGCCCGGCGGCACGGGGAGACCAAGGGCAAGGCCCAGTCGTCCACAGATGAACTCGTTGGCGACGACGTAGTCGCCAGGTGACTCGGCCACCTTCACGACGCCATCGAGGGTGCAGTACCGGGCGCCCGACGCTCCCTCACCTACTGGCGCGCCCCAAGCCGACACCTCGTAGTATCCGGAGTCCGTCGACATTCGAGGTGATGAGAGGCTGCGCGGCGTGCGCGCGTCAATAGCGTTTTTTCGCAACTGAGCTGACAAGCCGTCATGAGTCGCCGGTGCATCGTCGAGCTGCCCGACGATTGGGGGCGGTGCCGAGGTGTTGCGGCGACTTGGAATTTTTGGCTCGAACCGCCGATGGCCGGTGGGACGACGCCACACCGGTTCCGCGCCCGCAGGCCAGTGCATCAGCGTGACGTTCCAGAGTTGCTCGCCGCCTAGCGCGACTTGGCCGCTGGCGCGTGCGCCTCACCGCTTCGGTACCTGCGACGCCATCAACTTCGACGCCCTTGGCTCAGCTGCCGTACATAGCCGCGATCAATCAAGCTCTCGAACTGCTTTCGCAGCGCCCGGGCGAAAACGGGATCGTCGAGCAGGACGCCGGCCTCGATGTTTCGATCTTGCGCAGCCTCAGTCAGGTTGGCTGACGTCACGAAGGCGCGTGCATCGTCGACGGCCACGCACTTCGCGTGGAGGCATGCGGTGTCCTCGCCGTTGGTCACGAGAGAGCGTGGGTCGTAGTAGATCTCCGGCACTGGCTCCCAGGGCCAGATTTCGCGGCGAAACCAGCTAAGGAATGCCTCCTCAACGTCACGGTCGGAGGCGTGCGCCATGTGCTCGAGACGTCTCAGGTTCACGAACAAGCGAACGGTCAGGTCAACTACTTCGCCCATTCGCTTTGCGAGCGGGAGCAGCACGGGGTTGCCCTTCGCAGTGTCGCCCTTGGCCTTATGGCCCAAGTTGAACGTCGAGACGACGACGGAGCGGCAAGCGCCGCGGAACAGCTCGTTGCAGACAACCGCCGTGTCTCTCGAGCCAGCAATGTCGAGATCTGACCAGACGAGAGCGGGCGGGGGTTTCGCTTCTCCCGTCTTGCGGGCGGCCTCCGCCAGCCTGAGGGCAGCGGCGAGGGAGTTCGCCTCGAGCCCGGCCGCGTGGAGTGCCTCGACGACGCGGATCGCGTCGGCCTGCTCTGCCTTGGAAACGTGGCGCCCTATCTGCATGGGACCAAAGGGTCCGACGAGGATGCCGCGTTCAACAGCGCTCGCCAGGGCGCCCAGTGCCGCGCTCGACAACACGGGCAGCCCCTCGATCATGAGCCATCCGAAAAGAAGGCCGCGTCGGACAAGTCGACCGTCGGGACAACCAGTGAGCGATCGAGCAGCTCGTTGCGCCGTTCGCAGGAAGGCTCCGCGATGAGGACGCACCCGTGGCACGCGGCACCGTGGACGAGCCGCCCCTCGTGCGCGTGGTCCGGCTTGTGCTGCGCACAGACTGGATCGTTACTGCATAGGCGACCGAGCTCCAGCGCTGCATCCAAGTGACGAGCGATTCGGCGACCGACCTGTACGAGGCCACCAAGCGTGCCTTCAGCGTCAGGTGTACCGGTGTACAGGAGTATGCCGTAGGCGCCATCGCGAACGTAGATGCGCTCGCGAATACTTGCGGCGGCGTAGCCACATTCCAGCGAAATGGCCGTGAGCAGCAGATGCGACAGGGAGTGCAGCATGATGTACGGCATGAAGATCTGCTCCACCCGTTCGAGCGACACGGCGGTCTTGGCGGTGGCCTGAACACCGCCGTGAAACGCCTGGGCGCGACGCTTCACGGCTGGCCACGTCGTCCAGGCCTTCACCCTGTCACCGTCGAGCGCTAGGAAGATTCCTTCACCGCGATTTTCGACTGCCGGGAGCCATCGCGTCTCGAGGGCGAGAGCCGCGTGGCGTACGCCGAGGTCCATTTCAGAATCGATTGGTGGCGCGGGCGACTCGAAGCGCGTGAAGCCGAGCTGTGTGACTACTTCCCGAAGGCGGTGCACCATGACGATTCGTTCTACCGATGCGATGGCTCCCTTTCGCTTCGGGTCGAGCGGCAGTCGGCGAGCATAGAAATCTCCTTCGGGCTTGTCCTCGCCCAGCTCGTCAGGCACGGCCAGAAATGTTTCGAGCTCGACCTCCTTGAGGCCCTTTTGAGGTCCGACGTCGCCGCCTTGTCGACGTTCACATTCCGTCCAAACTTCGGCGTCGGTCAGGCCGTCGAGCGCCTGCTGTACGCGCTGCTTCTTGCGCTCGCGTTTGACGTCGGAAACTCCCTCGGCGACCGACAAGAAGTCATCCCAAACGGCATCCACGGCCTTGCGAACGCGTTCATTGTGGTCAGGGATCGATATTGCCCGCTCAACGAACGGGAAGTACGCGTTGCTCGCATGACGAATCAGCAGCTTGTTGCGGTGGGGGCCGCCGTTCGGTCCGACGCAGGCTTCGCGCGCCATTGGGCCGAGCCAGGGACGTTCGCCGCGGCAATCTCCCAAAACCGAGCGTTCTTCGGTCGTGTTCTGCAGCCGAACAAGCGACATAGGTTTGCTGTCGCATCCATCGCATCGCACAAACAGCTCGACGAGATCGCCGGTAGTCCCACGCTCATCGAACCAGAGCTGGCCGCCGCACCCGACTCCTTCGCCGTGGACCAGCCGCGGCCAGTCGATATCACTCACGTGCCCATTGGGGCACGCTTGCACAAATCGTACGGGGACCACCGGCCAATCCTTCCGCTTCTTCTTGCCGGTTGGAGT
>JANNWK010000223.1:0-2242 GCA_031408355.1 Myxococcales bacterium | reverse complement strand
CGCGGCCGCGAAAGCGCGCCGCCACGCGGCCGGGAAAGCGCGCCGTCGCGTGGCCGGGAAAGCGCGCCGTCGCGTGGCCGGGAAAGCGCGCCGTCGCGGAGTCGCGAGAGCGCGAAGAACTACGCGCACGGGGGCGCAGCGGGGCGGAGTCGCGAAGCGGCACCGCCCCGTGGGCGCCCGAACGCTGGCGGCGCCGGTAAGAAGCGTGCGCCGGGTCGCGAAGCTACTAAGCCCGCTGGGCGAGGGTCCGGGCCCCGTCGCGGAACATCACGCTGACCTTGTTGGCGTCCAGCACGATCTCGACGTAGCCCTCGCCGAACTTGGAATGGATGACAAGTTCACCCTCCTTGAAGCGGCGGTCCATCGTGTACTTGGTGAACGCGTCCACGGCCTTGCCGAGTGTACGGGTGGACCAGGCTTCGTGCCGCTCTTGTTCGGCGCGTGCCTTCAGAGTTACCCGCTGGGCGGCGGTCGCTTTAGGCGCTGTCTTTTTGGAACGAATGACCACTGAGCTCCCGGTGGCGCTACGCGGCGCACGGTAGTTGTGTTCGGAATTGCAGGTCAGGCAAATGACCCGCTTGGGCGCGTCACGTACCATGGCGACGATGCGGTGTCCGAGATCCATGCGGCAGCGAGTGCAATAGCTATCGATTTCGCTGCCTGCTGTGAGTGCCTTCACGTTCTAACTCTCCGGGGAAGGGGTCGAATCTCTGCCAGGTTCGGTCGGTTGTGAAGCCCCGTCGTCGTTTGACGGGGCTGAAGGTGCCGTCGAAGCCCGCTTAACGCTGACCTTGGAACGTATGTCGGGCGTCGGCCGGCCGGGCCGACTGTCGTTTGGGATGAAGCGGACCTCGGTCTTGATCTCGAAGGAAAGGGCCGTCAGACCCCGCACGATGTCCTCCGCGAGGCTCGAATGCTCGAGGAAATCTCGGACCTCGCGAGCGACGACCCGGTAGAGGCCGGTCTTGGTGTCGTCCAGTGTCCCGAACAAGGCGGCAAGCGTCTCCTTCGGAAGCTTCATTTCCGAGACGAGCTGGCGGATGTTTTCGGGTCCCTCGCTGAGACGGTCATATCCCGCCTCAACAACTTTGCGCACGATCTCCCGCAGAGCCCGCTCCAGACCCTTCTCCTCGCGCTCGGGCGCGTCGCGTTCGGAAGGGGGTGGGGGCACGGTCGGCAAGCTGGATATTTCCTTCGTCACGCTGGCAGGCGCCCCGGTGGTAGCTTGCTGCACTGCGTCAGTCAATCTCGCCGACACAATTCGCGAGCAGGCGGGGGTCTGAGCCGGATGGAACTCGTCACTCCTGCGCAAGCGGGTGACCGGGCACGGCCGGCGCGACCGCTGACCCGTCTCGCACGCTTGGGGCTCGCCCACATTTCCTAGCCCAGGACCTGCGTTCTCGAGACCGGGGTCGCATAGTATCCGGACGATGCAGGTCTTCCGTGATCGCCGAGAGCGTGCGCTGGCGGCTATCCATCCCGGCGTTCTGGTGATCTTCTCGGCTCCGACCGCGATTCGCAACAACGACGTGGAGCACGAGTACCGGCAAGCGTCGGACTTCTTCTACCTCACGGGCTTCGATGAACCGGAGAGCGTCCTGGTGCTGTCCAGCGTCGCGGAGACGAACAAGTTCGTGCTCTTCGTTCGTCCGCGGGATCCGGAGCGCGAGACCTGGGATGGCTTGCGTGCTGGCGTCGACGGCGCGATGAAGGAGTTTGGCGCTGACGCGGCCCATCCGATTGGCGAGCTGGCTGTCCGGTTGCCTGAGTTGCTGCTCGGCACCTCGCAACTTCACTATTCCCTTGGTCGGTGCCGCCAACAGGACGATGCCTTGCTTGAGGCGCTTGCCTCAGCCAGGCGCCGAGGACGTCGCGGTGCGGTCTACCCGACGAGCGTCATCGACCTCGAAGCTTCGCTGCACGAGCAGCGGCTCCACAAGCTGCCTGAGGAGGTGGACTGTCTGCGTCGCGCCGCGCGGATTACCGCGGAGGCTCACCTCGAGGCCATGAAGCTCGCGAAGCCGGGTATGAATGAATGCGAAATTGATGCCATTTTGCGGGGGAGTTTCAGGCGTGCGGGGTCGGAACGCCCGGCATACGAGCCGATCGTCGGTTCGGGTCCGAACGCGACCATCTTGCACTACCGAAGAAACAATCGCGTCATGCAGGACGGCGATCTGTTGCTCGTCGATGCCGGCTGTGAACTCGACTACTACGCCTCCGACGTGACACGGACGTTTCC
>JANNWK010000222.1:0-9732 GCA_031408355.1 Myxococcales bacterium | reverse complement strand
AGCAGCACCTCTTCGATGTGCCCGGCCAGCGCCGCGCCCTGAATGGCCGCGCCCACCGCGACGACCTCGTCGGGATTGACGCCCTTGTTCGGGTCCTTCCCGAAGAACTCACGCACCGCCTTCTGGACGGCGGGCATGCGCGTCATGCCGCCGACCAGGACCACCTGCCCCACCTGCGCCGGAGTGAGCTTGGCGTCAGCCAGCACGGCCTTGCACGAAGCGATCGTGCGCTCGACCAAATCCGCCGTCCAAATCTCCAACTCGCTGCGCTTGAGCGTGCGTTCTAGGTGCACGGGGCCGGTCGGACCGATCGCGACGAAGGGCAAATTGACGTCAGTTTCCAAGGACGAGGACAACTCGTGCTTAGCCCTTTCGGCCGCTTCTCGCAGGCGCTGCAGGCTGGTGCGATCCTTGCGCAGGTCGACCTTCGCCCGTTCCAGGAATTCGTCGGACAGGCGATCAATGATCGTGCGATCGAAGTCTTCACCGCCAAGGTGAGTGTCGCCGCCCGTGGCCCTCACGGTGAACACGCCACCGGCAATCTCCATCACCGAGATGTCGAAGGTGCCGCCGCCCAAATCGTAGACGGCGATGACCTCGCGTTCTTGTTTGTCGAGGCCGTAGGCCAGCGCGGCCGCGGTGGGCTCGTTGAGGATGCGCTTCACATCCAGCCCGGCGATGCGCCCTGCGTCCTTAGTCGCCTGGCGCTGGGCGTCGTCGAAGTAGGCCGGCACCGTCACCACGGCCTCGGTGACCGCTTCGCCCAGGTAGATCTCGGCGATCTCGCGCAAGTTGGCGAGTACGAGCGCCGAAACCTCCGGCGGCGAAAGCGTGCGATCGGACGTCTTCACCCAAGCGTCGCCGTTTTCATGCTCGACGATGGTGTAGGCGACCGCCCCGGCCTGGCGCGTCACGACCTCCGACGAGAACTTCTGGCCCATCAGTCGCTTCACCGCGTAGACGGTGTTCTCGGGGTTCGTTGTCGCCTGGCGTTTGGCCACCTGACCCACGAGTCGCTCGCCCTTGGCCGTGAACGCCACGACCGACGGAGTCGTGCGCGCGCCCTCGGCGTTCGGAATCACCTTCACCTCGGGCTGGCCGCTGGCCCCCGTCCCCTCAAGTATGGAGACGCACGAGTTGGTCGTGCCCAGATCGATACCGACAATTTTCCCCATGCGGAGGGCCGGCAGCATACCGCGGATCGCCCCGCCGGCAAGCCTCAGCTCGGCATCGCCTTGGCGACCACCACCAGGGCCGGTCGGATCAGCCTATCAGCGTTTTTGTAGCCCGCTTGGACCTCCGCCGCGATGATACCGGGCTCGAAATCCGAGGTCTCGATCTGCTGCACGGCCTCGTGCATGGCGGGATCGAAGGCTAGGCCGAGCGCCGGAACCCGCTCAAGCCCCAGCTTGCCCAGCGTGTCGCCGAAGTGGCGGAGCACCAGACCGATGCCGTCGGCGAGCGCCTTCACGTCGGTCGCGCTGCCGGCGTGAGCCCCAGCGCGCTCCAAATTGTCGAACACCGGGAGCAGATCCTTGATCACATCCTCCCGACCGCGCCTTTCGGCGTCCAGAAGCTCGCGGCGCGAACGCTTTCGGAAATTGTCGAAATCCGCCAGCGTGCGCAGCAACTGATCACGCGTCTTCAGCTGCTCAGCCCTGGCAAGCTCGAGCGGATCCTGCTCGGCCGCGGGCTCCGAAGTCACCTCCTCAGCGCTATCGTGGGTGGGTTCGGGCGACGGATTCTCGTTTTCTTCAGGCACGGCGCGGCGAGTATAACCACACGCCGCCCTTTGCCAAGTCGTGGCGTTAGTCGCCACAGCGCTTCTGCCTCAAGCTGACCAAGCTGCCGCCTGAGGTTTGGAGTGGCCCAGGCTCGGGGTGGGGCGTGAACCACGCGATGCTATCGGGCAAGACCCAGAACGGCAGCTCGCCCGCCAGCGGCTCGACCTCAGGCGGGCCGGCCGCGCTCGCAACGGTGGGCGCGCCGTACTCGCGTCTCTCGAGCTGAAAGCAGTAGCCAGCGCTCGCCGGCGCGAAGAGATGCGGTCGTCCGCCTTGAACCAGGGCGACACCGCGGAACACCTGCCTGCCGCTGGGTTCGGCGAGCACGAGCAGGTTGCGGCGCCCGGACGGTAGCTCGAGCTCGACGCCCGCCTGGCTGCTCTCCCCGCTACTCGGTTCGACCCGGCGGAGCCTGTGGCCGTCGACCAAGAGCCAGAAGGCTTCGTCGCCGTGATTGAGCACGCGCACCTGGCCTCGATGCAGACTCCAAATCGGTACCAGCGCGAGCAGGCTCGTGAGCGCGCAGCCCAGCGCGAGCACTGACGCGGTCGGCCGAAGCGGCAGCTGTTGCGGCGCGCGCAGCCACGCGAGTCGCCAGAGCGCGAAGGGCACAGCCGAGAAGGCCGCCACGCCCAGGCTGAGTTCAAGCGCCCCTCGCCAAGGCAGCAAGAGCGGCAACAAGGCCGACGCCGAAAGCCCAAGCACGAGCGACGCTGCCACGACCGCAATGCGCTCGGTGCCGGCCCGCGCCAGCGCCTCGCTCGGCGCGAGCCCCAGGTTCACCCGGCACCCGACCCAGTGCCGCAGATTCGACGCTTGCGCCAGCGGGCCCGCGGTGTCACCCAGCAGACGTGCCCGAGCTGAACGAGCCCCAAAAGCAGGCGGTCGCCCATGTGGACGGCCCGCTCTTGGTCTTCGCTGGTGCCGGCAGCGGTAAGACGCGAACCATCACCTACCGAATCGCCAACTTGCTGGCGAATCGAGTCGCTCCGTATCGCATCCTGGCCGTGACGTTCACCAACAAGGCCGCAGCCGAGATGAAGGCGCGAGTCGAACTCTTGACCTCGCCGGAGGTCACTCGGGACCTGTGGATCGGCACCTTTCATTCCGTGTGCGCTCGACTCTTGCGACGCTACCACGACGCCGTCGGGCTCAAACGCGACTTCGTTATCTACGACGCCTCCGACCAAAAGGCCGTGGTGACACGCGCGCTCCGTGAGCTGGGCTACGACGAGCGGCAGTTCCCGCCCAAGCCGCTGCTGAGCGCCATCAGCGGCGAGAAAGGCGAGGGTCGCGGCCCGCGCGAGTCCCAAGAGCTGGGACGATTGACCGACGTCACGCTGGAGGTTTTCGCCCGCTACGAGCGAGCGCTTGCGCTCTCGAACGCCGTAGACTTCGACGACCTGATCCTGCGGGTGACGCGGCTGGTGGAGGATCCAGAAAGTCCGGCGGGAGCCGACTTGCGCGGGCGTTTCCTGCACGTGCTGGTGGACGAGTTCCAAGACACCAACATGATCCAGTACCGGCTGGTGCGCGGCCTCTCCGAACATACGCAGAACCTGTGCGTGGTCGGCGACGACGATCAATCCATCTATCGCTGGCGCGGGGCTGACGTTCGGCTCATCCGCAGCTTCAACAAGGACTTCGCCGGGGCCACGGTCGTCAAGCTGGAGCAAAACTATCGTTCCACGGCCAACATCGTGAAGGCGGCGCTGGGCGTGATAGCGCTGTCCGAAGAGCGCGTGCCCAAGGAGCTATGGACAGCCGCTCCCGACGGCGATCCGGTGCGGGTCAGGGCCGTCGCCGATGAGCGAGAAGAGGCCGAGCATGTTTTGCGCGGGATCCAAACAGAGCTGGGGCGCGGCACGGATGCTCGGCAAATTGCCGTATTTTATCGGGTCCACGCGCAGTCGCGCACGCTGGAAGAGGCGCTGCGCCGCGGCAACGTGCCGTACCAGATCATCGGCGGGATGAAGTTCTTCGAGCGCGCCGAAGTGAAGGATTTACTCTCCTACTTGCGCCTTTCGGTCAACCCATCGAGCGACGCCGACGTCGTGCGGGTGATCAATACGCCGACGCGCGGCATTGGCGACAAGACGGTGGAGCACTTGCTCAACGTCGCGAGCGAAGCCTCCGTGTCGGCGTTCGAGGCGATTCCGCAGGCGCTCCGAGAACTCGGCACCGCCGCCCGGAAGAAGCTTTCGGCGTTCCAAACCTTGATTGAGGACCTCCAGCGCGAGGTGACCCGACTCTCGCCCAGCGAGCTTGCGGGGCGCGTCCTTGAGCTAACGGGCTACCGAGAGCTCTTGCGCAAGGAAGACACCGCCGAGAGCGACGCACGGCTCGGCAACTTGGAGGAGCTCGTAGGCTCGCTCCAAGAGTACGAGGAGGAGCAGTCAAATCGCGGCGAAATCCCCAGCTTGTCTGGCTACTTGGAGCGGGTTTCGCTGGTGGCCGCCACGGACTCCGCCAAGGGCGGGCCGCTCGTGTCGCTCATGACCGTTCACTCCGCCAAGGGTCTAGAGTTCGATGCCGTCTTCCTGACGGGCATGGAGCAGGAAGTCTTTCCCTACCGCGGCATCACCAGCGGCGACCTCGAAGAGCTGGATGAAGAGCGACGCTTGGCCTACGTGGCTATCACCCGCGCCAAGCGGCGCTTGACCATTACGTACGCCGGCACGCGCACTCTCTTCGGCCAAACCCGCTACCTGGAGCCGAGCCAATTTCTGGGCGATCTCCCCAAGGACGCGATCAAGCGCGAGGGCGCGACGCGCGCTGCCAGCAAGCCCCAAAGTTATGGCGGAGGCTACGGCGGCTATGCAGGCTACGCGAGCGGGGCCTCGTATGGGGCTCGCAGCAGCGCCCCGCGCTTTCAAGGCCAGCGCTATTTGGGCTCGCGCGGCGCGCCCGACCGACCCCCGCTCGCTCCCGGGACGCGAGTCGTGGAGCGCGATGAATTCAGCCAGGCGGGCGGCGACGACGACGGTGGCGGACCCGGACTCCGACCGGGAGCCCACGTCCGGCACGTGCGCTTCGGCGAAGGCATCGTCCAGAGTGTGGAAAGCGGCTTGAAGCCCACGGCGGTGGCCAGGTTCCCCGGTTTTGGTGAGAAACGTATTTTGCTCGAGTTTTTGGAGCTTGCATGAACAAACGCCTGGCATTTCTGGAACAACATGTCGCCTCGGGCGGCGCCGACGCGTTCGCCCTGTACGGGCTCGGCATGGAGTACCGAAAGGAGGCCCGCGTCGACGACGCCGTCGCCACCTTCGCCCGCCTGCGCGAGCAGGACGCCGACTACCTGCCCGTGTACCTCATGGCAGGTCAGACGCTGCTCGACGCCAATCGCAACGACGAAGCCAGGGCCTGGCTCGAAGCCGGAGCAGAGGTGGCGCGCCGCAAGGGCGACGGCAAAACCCTGGGCGAAATCGAGTCCGCGCTCGGTGGGCTTTGACCGAAGCCATCTGACCGAAGCCGGAAGACCGAGAACAGCCGGGCTGGACGCCCCGCGCTTCCGTCGCCCCACTTATTCAAGCGGCCGCTCCACCTACATCAGCGCCCCTCCTAAAGCTTCAAGGCGAGTCGGCCGTCGACAGGGAGTCGCCCAAGGCGGTACGCTAGCAAGCTTACGCCTGGGTGGAGGCTCGACATATGCAGCAATGGCTTATCCGACGTGGTCTTGTCGCGACGCTACCGGTCGCGTGCTTGGTACTTGGTTTCGGCGCGTGCTCTTCCGACAGCGAGGCCCCCGGCAGTCCGAGTAGCGCGCCGGACGTCGTTGCCACGCAGTCTGAAGGCGCCGAGCCCGTCGCCGAGTCAGCGCCGGCCAAGCAACGCCTCACCCGGTTGTCGCAACAGTTCGTCCGCAGCCCGCTGCCGGCCGTCGTCGAGCCGCCACGCAGCTATCCGCCCGGCGTTGTCCCGCCCAAGCTGCCAGCGCCCCAGGAGCCACTGGCGGCTCGCCCCGTACTCACGCGGGGTGACGCATCAAAGTTCCTTCGCCACGGAGAGCGCGTTCGGGCCGAGGTGGAGCAAGCCGTCAAGGACACGGCTCGGGCACCGGCCACGATCGATCTGCCGCTCACGGCCGCGAAGTTCACGCGCGTGCAGCCTGACAAGCCAGGCTTCGGGATCGAATTCGCGTTCAAGGGAGTGGCCAAGGACACGGCGCTCGAGGTGAGCGACGGCACAGGCCTGTATCCGGGCGCGGCCCCGGGGGGCGGCGACGTACTGCTGCGCGTGACCGCCGAAGGCGTCGAAGATTTCGTGGTGCTGAACGAGCAGCCCGAGCACCCTTACCTCGACTACGCGGTGAACGTGAGTGAAGTGCCAGGCCTGCGCCTGTACGACAACACGCTGGAATTTCTGGGCACCGACGGCGACCCTCGCCTGCGCATCCGGCCCCCTCAAGTCGTCGACGCCGACGGCACCATTTACCTGGCGAAACTCGAGCTGCTGGATTGCCCCGCCGACACGAGCGGCGAAGTGCCCTGGAACCGCCCCGTCACAGCGCCCGGCAAGCCTGAATGCACGGTTCGCGTGAACTGGACGGGGCAGAAGTTGGTCTACCCGGCCATCGTCGATCCGGTTTGGACGACCGCGGGCAACCTGGCCACGGCTCGTTATCGAGGCGGAGCCGCCCGGCTCTCGACCGGCTTCGTGCTCACTTGCGGTGGTATCGGCGACCTCGGTATCGCGATCGCCAGCTGCGAGCAGTTCAATCCTGCCGGTGGTGGCGGCGCCGGAACGTGGGCCACTTCCACCGCGATGGGCACGCCCCGCAACGACTTCCGCATGATCTTGCTGGCGCCGGCCAGCACCGTCCTCGCCATTGGTGGCAACGGCCTGAGCACTTCGGAACGCTTCAACGGCACCAACGCGTGGGCGGCCTCGATCAACGATTTCTCTGCCAACTATGGCTTTTATCCGTTAGCGCCCGCGCTCACCAGTGACGGCGCGTACGTCGTGCTGGTCGACTACTACGGCTACCCGTACCGCTTCACGACCGCGACCAACACCTGGAGCCCGGCCGGCACGCAGGCACCTGGAGCTTCCCCCTACCGGCAAAGCAACGCCCTGGTTCAGATCCCTGGGCAGCCCACCGTCATGCGCGTCGGCGGTTACTACAATTCCTCCTACCTCACGACGGCGGAGCGCTATCGGCCGTCGACCGACTCTTGGGTGACGCCGGGCAACGCCGCCAGCATGACCGTGCCACGCGGGGATCCCTCGGTGGTCGTCCTCGACAACAATCGCGTGATGGTCTTCGGGGGCTACACGGGCGCCGTTGCCGCGGCCACTGCTGAGATCTACAGCGGGAGCGGCAACACCTGGAGCTTCACGAACGGCAACATGCCGTACGGCATTCAATCAAGCGGCTACACCGGCGAGATCGCCGCATTCCACGGCTCGGGCAAGCTGCTCACCAACGCCGGCTATTACACCTTCAGCTACGACCCCGGCGCGGCCACAGCCGCCTGGGCGCAGCTCAGCACCTACTCAGCAACGCCGCCGTTCTATTCGATGTACGGCCAGGCCAACGTCATCTCGGCCGGCTCCAAGGTGCTGATGGTACCCGTCTCTTCTGACGGTTCCAGCGGGCCCAGCGTTCAATGTCGGCTGTTCGATCTCGGCCAAAAGGGCGACGCTTGCGCTTCAGCGGGCGAGTGCCAGTCCGGGCTGACTTGCGTCTACGATCCGAGTGACGGCTCGAGCACCTGCTGCGATTCAGCGTGCACGAACCCCTGCGACGCCTGCAAGGCCGCCAACAAGACCAGCAATACCGGCAGCGGCACCTGCGGCCCGCGCAAGATCAACATGTACGTCGGCGAGACGAGCTGTCCCATCACGGCCCAGTCCACCTGCGGCACCAGCGGCTACTACTGCGACGGCGCGGGCGCCTGTGCCAAGCACTCAGCGTTTACCCAGTGCGGGCCGTCCTCTTGTGTTGATGGCGACACGCAGAACGACACGCGCTATTGCGACGGCGCCGGCACGTGCCTGGCTCAAACCAGCACTGATTGCGGCGCCGGTTTCCAGTGCGCCGGCTCGCAGTGCTACACCAGCTGTTACAACGACGTCGACTACTGCACCGCCAACTACTACTGCCAGACTTGGACGAGCCCGTACTACGTCTGCCAGCCCAAGAAGAACGACGGAGCGAGCTGCAGCTACGGCTCCGAGTGCAAGAAGGGCAATTGCGTTGACAACGTGTGCTGCGACACGGCTTGCGGCGGCACCTGCCAAGCCTGCACCAACGCGCTAACCGGCAAGACGACCGGCACGTGCAATCAGATCACGCTCGGCACCGATCCTCAGGGGGAATGCAACGACAACGGCGCCGGCGCCTGCGGCCAGAACGGCCTCTGCAACGGCGCCAGCGCCTGCCAGCTCTACGCTTCAGGCACGTTGTGCGTCGCCGCCAGCTGCGCTTCGGCCACCTCGCGCAACAATCAAGATACCTGCAGCGGCGCCGGCAGCTGCGTGGACAACGGCATCACCAACTGCGCGACCGGCTACGCCTGCGTCACCGGCGTTTGTCAAACCAGCTGCAGCAGCGACAGCCAATGCGCCTCGGCGTACTACTGCGAAACCGCCACCAGCCAATGCGTGCCGGACAAGGCGCCGGGCGCCGCCTGCCCGCGCGACGGCGCCTGCTCCGGTAACGCCAACTGCGTGGACGGGGTGTGCTGTGACTCCTCGTGCACGGGATCGTGCCGTTCGTGCCTGAAGAACCGCACGGGACTAGCCAGTGACGGAACGTGCGGCAACACGCTCGACGACACGGATCCAGAGAACGAATGCGCTATCGACTCGGGCTACCCGAACAGCTGCCAAGCTCCGGGCCTGTGCAACGGTGAAGGCGCGTGCCGCCCGTATGCCAAGCTCGCGGTGGAGTGCGACCCCGACGAGTGCGCCGATTCGACGCTGACCAACTGGGAATGCAACGGCGCCGGCACCTGCAAGGCCAAGTCAACGCTGTGTTACCCCTTCAAATGTGACGTCGCCAACGCCGTCTGCCGCGTCGCCTGCAGCAGTATCACCCACTGCGTGACCGGCTCCTTCTGCGACAACACGGGGACGTGCGTCGGGCAGCTGGCCAACGGCAAAGCCTGCACGGGTGACACACAGTGTGGCGGCAAGTTCTGCGCCAATGTGGGTGAGGGCCTGCTCGAGGGTGAAGTCCCCCCCGATCCCGGCGCCGGCGGCGCGCCCAGTGACCCCGGCGCGGACTCACCCGGCGTTTGCTGCGACGCGGCCTGCCAAGGCACCTGCAGCGGCTGCAAGGCCTCGATCAAGGGCTTCGGCTCCGATGGCGTGTGCGAGTTCGTGAAGAACAACACCGACCCAGCCAGCGATTGCGCGAAGGCGGCGGACGCCTGCGGCATCGACGGGCAGTGCAACGGCTCGGGCGCCTGTCGTCTGGCCCCCAGCGGCAGCTCCTGCGGCGCTTCCTCCTGCCAGGGCAATTCCATGGTGGGCCAGGGCTGCAACGGCCAGGGCGACTGCGTCAACAACCAGGGAGGCATCGACTGCGCCCCGTACGTCTGCCGCGACGTGGAGGGCGCGTTCCAGTGCACGAACCCGTGTGTGGACGACAACGACTGCCGCGACGGCTACTTCTGTAGCGAAGCCGCCTGCTCCAAGAAGCTGGCGAACGGCAAGGCTTGCGAGACCAGCGCGGTCTGCGACTCGGGCTTCTGCGTCGATGGCCTGTGCTGCGACGTCTCCTGCAAAGGTCAGTGCGAGGCCTGCGCCTCAGCCGGCAACGAGGGCATTTGCACGCCCGTGCAGGGCGAGCCGCAAGGTAGTCGCCCGGCCTGCGAGCACGCGGGCGAGGAATGCGGCGGACAGTGCGACGGAGTGAACGCCGCTTCCTGCAAGTATGCGCCGAACGCCTGGGTAAAGGAAATTTCCTGGAGTGTTTCGGGACCTTTTTCCAACGTTTGAT
>JANNWK010000221.1:0-3163 GCA_031408355.1 Myxococcales bacterium | reverse complement strand
GCGATCTTGCCGTACTTCCTAGTGACCGAGCATGCGGCCGTCGAGCTCGGCTACATTCAGAAATTCTTCGGCTACGACGCGCGCGCGACGCAGGTGTACTTTCTGGGACTGCGCGGCCTGTTCGATTTCAGCCGCTGAGCGGGGCTGCCGCTTGAGTTCGCGGTCTCCACGGCGATGTGTTGCGCCTCCCGCCGGGATCTTGCACGATGCGCAGTCCCCGGTGAGCCTTGAATAAGCCGCGTGTCGTCGTCGTCGGAGCTGGCCTGTCGGGGCTGGCTGTCGCCGCTCGCCTGCTCGACGCGGGGCAAGAGGTCCTGGTGCTGGAGGCCGGCTCAGGCTGCGGCGGGCAGATCCAAACCGAGCGCGAGGGCGAGCTATTGATTGAGCTCGGGGCCGAGGGCTTCGTGGCTCGCAGTCGCGCCGTGCCCGCCCTGTGCGCGTTGGTTGGGCTCACAGGTTCGCTCGTCGACCAATTGACCACCGACACCTATTGCCTTGAGGTGGACGAACTCCGCCTGCTCCCTGCCGGTGAAGCCGCGCGCCGCTTGGGGTTTCAGGTGCCGGACGAGGAACTCGGTCGAGGGATCCGCTCGCTGTCCGGCGGCATGGGCGAGCTTGTCGCCGCGCTGGCGCGGCGCATCGGCCCCGAGCGACTGCGTTTGCAGACGCGCGTCGAATCACTCGCGCCGGTGGGTCGCGGCTTTCAGATCCAACTGGCCGATAGCGTGGAAGGAGCGGGAACCCTCGTCCTTTCGGTCCCCGCGCGCGAAGCCGCCCGCTTGCTGCAGCCGCTCGCGATAGAGGGCGTGGCTCCCCTGGAAACGGCGCCGCTCCTGTCGAGCGTGAGCGTCAACTTGCTCTTCCGTCGCGGACAGTTTCAGCGCTACCCGGCGGGCAGCGGGCTGCTGTTCCCGGCAGCGTTCGCAAGCCTTGGGCTGCGCGCCTGCAGCTTCGTTGAGCAAAAGTTCGCGGGACGCGTGCCTGAAGGGTCCGCCCTGGTGCGGCTATTCTTCCGTCCGAGCCCGGAAGCCCTCGCCGCTTGGACTGATCCGCGTTGGCAAGCCGAGGCGGCTACTGCTCTCTCGCAGGTCCTCCCGTTCACGGGTGCCCCCGAGCGCGTCTGGGTCACGCGCTGGCAAGACGCCCTACCCGTCTTCGCGCCCGCGTACCTGGCGCAGGTGAGCGCTGCGGACGAGGCGCTGCAGAAGCTGTCTATCCACCTGGCGGGCTCCGCGTTCCACGGCGCCGGCATCGACGCCGCCGCCACCTCCGCCGAAACCGTGGCGGCGCGGCTATTGACGCGTTGAAGCGCTGAGCAGCGTCAGGCTCGGCGCAGCCGAAGGGCGTTGCCTATCACCGAAACGGAACTGAACGCCATGGCCGCGCTGGCGAGCATGGGGCTCAGTAGCAGGCCAAAGAACGGATACAGCACGCCGGCCGCCACGGGGATCCCGAGCGCGTTGTAGGCGAAGGCAAAGACCAGGTTCTGGCGGATGTTGCGCATCACGTCGCGTGAAAGCTTTTGCGCGCGCAGGACACCGCGCAAATCTCCCTTGAGCAAGGTCACCGCCGCGCTCTGAATCGCGACGTCGGTGCCGGTGCCCATGGCTATGCCGACGTCCGCGGCCGCGAGCGCCGGCGCGTCGTTGGTCCCGTCGCCGGCCATGGCAACCTTTCGTCCCTGCCGTTTGAGCTCCAGGATCACGGCATGCTTCTGGGCCGGGAGTACAGAGCAGTGCAGCTCTTTGATGCCCAAGCGGTCGGCCACGCTCTGGGCCGTGAGCGCGTTGTCACCCGTGAGCATGACGATTCGAATGCCCTGCCGGCGCAGCCCTTCCAGCGCTTCGGCCGTCTCTGCGCGGATGGGATCGGTCACGCCGAGCAGCCCGGCAAGTTTTCCGGAGTCCCCGACAAACATGACCGTTTGCCCCAGTTCGCGCAGGCGAGCGGCCTCAGCGGCAAGCGCTTCGGTCGGCACCCCGAGCTCCCGCAGCAGGAGCTCCGTGCCGACCACCAGCTTACGCTCGCCAAACTGCCCCACCACACCTTTGCCCGTGATCGCGCGAAATCCGCTCGGAACAGCCAGCGCCAGGCCTCGCGCTTGCGCGCCTGCCACGATCGCAGCCGCGAGCGGATGCTCGCTCGACTTTTCGAGGCCCGCGGCGAAGGCTAAAAGCTCGGCTTCTTCGAAACCCGAAGCGGACACCACACTGACGAGCTCGGGTCGCCCTTCGGTCAACGTGCCCGTTTTGTCGACGACCAGGGTGTCGATCTTCTCCAGTTGCTCAAGCGCCTCGGCGTTCCTGATAAGCACCCCGAGCTGAGCACCGCGACCCGTGCCGACCATAATGGACATGGGCGTGGCCAGACCGAGCGCGCAGGGGCACGCAATGATGAGCACCGCGACCGCGTTGACGAGCGCGTGCACGAGCCGCGGTTCCGGCCCGAAGACTCCCCAAGCCAGCGCCGTCAGGACCGCCACCAGCACCACCGCAGGAACGAACCAGCCCGCCACGACATCCGCCAAACGTTGGATCGGCGCGCGGC
This sequence comes from Myxococcales bacterium, assembly GCA_031408355.1. Taxonomy (GTDB): domain Bacteria; phylum Myxococcota_A; class Polyangia; order Polyangiales; family Polyangiaceae; genus PMG-095. The sequence goes on along the minus strand of JANNWK010000221.1, from coordinate 616 downwards.
TACGCTGCGCTTCGCCCACCAGGCTGACTATTTGCGCGAGCAGCGTCTCCTTACCGACCCGCTCGGCTCGCATCACGAAGCTGCCTGTCCCGTTCAACGTGCCGCCCACGACACGGCTGCCCACCGCCTTCTCGACCGGCAACGACTCACCGGTGATCGTGGACTCATCGACGGCGCTCACGCCCTCCTCCACGCTGCCGTCGACCGGCACCTTTTCACCCGGGCGCACGCGCAGCCGATCGCCCACCTCTACCTCGGCCAGCGGCACGTCGGCCTCGCCACCGTCAGCTGCTAGGCGCCGCGCCGTCTTCGGCGAGAGACCCAGGAGCGCGCGCAACGCGCCCGAAGTGGCGTAGCGCGCCCGCAGCTCGAGCACCTGCCCCAGCAGCACGAGCGTCACGATCACTGAAGCCGACTCGTAGTACACGGGCGGGCTACCCCCGTGGCCCATGGCGTGCGGCAGCGCGTGCGGAAAGAAGCTTGCGACAAGGCTGAAGCCCAAGGCGGCCAAAGTGCCCAGCGTGATCAACGTGAACATGTTGAAGTGCCGGCTGACGACGGAGGCGAAGCCGCGCTCCAACAGCGGCCAGCCAGCGCCGAGGACCACGGGCACGCA
>JANNWK010000220.1:0-14500 GCA_031408355.1 Myxococcales bacterium | reverse complement strand
CCTTCGTCTTGGACAGCTTCAGCTCCCGACTTGAGGCCACGATCCAGTCGGCCCCGCGCGGCCCCGTTCGCATGGTGTGAAGAATGCGCCGGGGGAGAGGTGCGGGCCGACCTTCTCGGTCGCAGGCAGCGTGGTGTCCTTCGGGATTCCCCGGACTAGCTCCATGAGCCGAGCGCCTCGCCTGTTTTTGAACTTGAAGCCCCGGAACGGCTCGACCTGTACGGCGGTCGAGCGCTATGCTGTGAGGCATGAGCTCCCCGACCGAAGCCCTGCAAACCAGCGAATCCACGCTGTCCGCAGACTCTGCGGGTGCGACATATGACGCAAGTGGTGTAGACCGTTCGTTGGTCCGGTGGATGCTTCGGCAATCTCCCGCCCAGCGCCTGGCGTACGCGCAAGGTGTGATCGATCTGGCCGCGGCCGCGCGACGTTCACGCCATGGCAATCGCTGACCTAGTCAGCACCCTCGCCAGACACGAGGTCGAATTCATCATCGTTGGTGGAATGGCCGCCATTCTGCGCGGAACGCCGGTGAACACATTCGACCTCGACATCGTGTACGAACGAAGTGCGGCAAACATCGAGCGGCTACTGGAGGCTCTCGAGGAGCTTCAAGCCACCGTGCGAGACGATCCGCGTCGTCTGCGTCTGAACAAGTCGCACCTCGAGAGCGCTGGTCACAAGCTCATGGAAACAAACCAGGGGCCACTCGATCTGCTCGGAACCATCGAGGAAACGACAGGATTCCCTGAGCTTGTCCCCGACAGCGACTGGGTCGACCTCGGTGTCATCCGCGCTCGCGTGCTGACGCTCGAGCGACTGATTCAGATCAAGCAGCGGCTTGGACGCCCCAAGGATCAAGCGATGCTGCCGCTCCTTCTAGCGACGTTGGACGAAACCAACCGCTCGAGGTAGCCACCTGTTCTGCTTTCACCCACCCATCAAAAAGGCGAAAGCGGTAGACGTCGGACAACCGCAAAGGCGACGGCTACGAGCCAGTCTTGGGTGCGGAGCGCTCGTTCGCCGATCGCGTGGCGCGATCTTGCCCAGCAATCCCTGCGCCTTCTTGGCGACGGCTTTCCACCGTGGCGGACCAAGCGGTGATATACGATTCACCCGTGCTCAATCCTCGTGCTCTCGGCAAAGCGGCTCTCAAACGCGCGTCCGGCAAAGTGCTCGGAGCGCTTTCGCGCGCCGATGAGCTGGGCGGCAAGGTGCGCGAAAAGCTGGCTGAGCTCAACGCCGCCCGACAAGCCATGCGGGCCGCTGCCGCGCCGTCGCCGAAGCCGGCTCCGCCCCCGCCGGCGTCGCCCGTCGTGAAAGCTCCACCGGCAGGCCTCGGAGACCCGGCGCGCGCCGTCCAGGTCTTCGGTCGCGCCTCGTGCCCCTGGAGTGGCCGCGTCCTGGCCTTGCTCGAAAGTGTGCGTCTCGATCACGCCTACTTCGATCTGGACGGCTACGGTTCCGACACCGTGCTCCGCGAACTCACCCTCGAAACCAAACAAGACACCGTGCCCTACGTCTACGTGCGCGGCCGCTTCATCGGCGGCTACAACGCCCTCGACGAACTCCACCGCCTCGGCCACCTCGAATACCTCACGCTCGCCGAAAGCGAACGGTCCCTCCACCCCATGCACGGCCGCATCGAAGTCGCTCCGCGCCTGCACGACGGCGAACGCATTCCCGGCTAGGGCGTCGCGAGGATTCGATACAATTGGCGGTGCAGGCGTCGAGCGCCTCGGCGACTACCGCCCCGCGCTACCTCAGGGCCTCGCTCGCCTAGAGGCCCCACTCTTTGATGAGCTTGGCGTTGCCGTCGGTGGGATGTCCGCGCTTGAAGACGGCGAAGTCGCCGGAGCGCTTGAAAACTCCGTACTGGTTCTTGTCCAGTGCCGCGCGGAGCGACACCTTCGTCTTGGACAGCTTCAGCTCCCGACTTGAGGCCACGATCCAGTCGGTCCCGCGCGGCCCCGTTCGCATGGTGTGGAGGATGCGCCGCGAGGAGAGGTGCGGTCCCACCTTTTCAGTGGCCGCGAGCGTGGCGTCCTTCGGGATCACCTGGACGAGCTCCATGAGCCGAGCGTAGCGAGCCTTTTCGGCGTCGCTGAAGCTGAACTCGACCTTGTGAAAGCCGCCCTTGAAGGAGTTTTCTCGGCAGGCGAAGGCGCCGTAGTTGAAGCTCAAGACCGCGGACGAGCCGCACAGCGCAAACAGCGCAGCGCGTTGACGGAGCGGGCCCAGATCGGGGCTCTTGCCGATGGCGACCAACGCAAGCACCGCGGCCATGAACAGGTAGGGCGCCCAGTGCATGACGTAGTGGAAGGAGAATTGCGTCGGTGGATCGTAGTTGGTGACGAGCAGCGTCAATAGGACGCCCGGGATCAGGCAAATCCACAGGTACCAGCGGCGCAGCGGCAAGAACGCCAGCGGCACCAGCAAGTGCATCAGATACATGACCTTCTTCTCGGTCACGAGCTTGGTGATGACGAACAGCGGGTTAGTGATCAAGGTCTTGATCACGCTGCGGAAGCCCCGCTCGCCGTCCGCCCACAGCTCCTTGTACATGGTGGGAAACCACCAGTCGCCGGCCTCGTCCATCACGTAGAAGCGGATGACCAAGAAATAGGACGTCGAGACGGCTGCCAGCACCAGCCCGGCGGTTGGCCGGTAGCCGCTGACCAACAAGAACAGTCCGATCACTGAAAGGCCGACCGGAACGTCCTCGCGCATGAGCAGCGCGATGACCGTAAATAGCGCGAACCAGCGCCAGCGCTTGGCGTCTGCCGCCCACACCACGAGGAACACGAACAGCGCCGCGATCGGCACGTTCTGAAACTCCGAGAAGCTGGCCCCGTGCATCGGGTAGTAGGCCAGGTAGACGAGCGCAATGGTGGCCGCCGCCCAGTGCGTGAGGTGGCGCCGGGCGAACAAGAATAGGGGAATCGCGCCGGCGCCAATCAGCGTTGCCTGGATGACGAGCAGTGTTTCCGCCCGCGGGAACACCGCGTAAATCGGCAGAAACAGGTAGTGCCCAAACTTGGCGTGGGCGGCGAGGTACTTCTTTGGGTCGGCCGGGAAGGCGACCGGGCTTTGCAGGAAATCTCCGTAGAGCCCGCCGTACATCAGATTGTTGTTGATCGAGAGGTCGAAGTTCCCGGTGCGCAGCTTGTAGTGCCAGCGAAGCAGGAAGAATGAAAAGAAGGCGGCGTACGCGACTGCGGCCGTGACCACCAGCAAGAGCGGTCCGTGCCGGCGCACCCGCTCGGGGATCTGCTCCAGGGTTTGTCGCCAAAATGCGCGCGCCGCATTGGGCACGGAGCGCAGCGACAGCAAGACGAGCGCTTCGAAGGCAAGCGACAGCAGGAGCACGATCGGTAGCAGCGCGTCGTGGCGATTCTGCCAGGGCTTGGCTCGAAACAGCACCGGCACACAAGGCAGCAAGAGGCCCGGGACCAGGAACCACAACCAACGCTCAAGGCCCGCGACTTCGCGTCCCCGCTTGCGCAGGAAGGCGAGCCCGCCGGCCCCGAGCAGGCCACCCAGCCCGAGTCCAGCCAGGGTGAGCGCGATCATCAGCTTGCGTTCGTCCGCGCCCCGGGTGTTGGCGATGATGAAATCGGGCACCCAGGCGGAGCGGATCGACAGTTGCGCCCAGCCCGATACGGCCATCCCGAGCAGGCTGCTCAGCAGGACCACTCGCGCCGTGATCGACCAGGGGTGCTGCGGGAAGAGCGGCGCCGGCTCATCGGGAGGCGATTGGGGCGTGCCAAGCTCCGCCGCTTCTTGCGGCTCTTGGGGCTCAGCCTCTGGCTCGGCGGTGGGCACCTGCTCGGACACCGCGTCCTCCTCGCCGCTCGCGGTTTCCGCGCCTACGGCCGACTCCGGGTCCCCGCTGGACGCCTGCGCGGATGTTTCCTCGGAATCACCCGTAACCTCTTCATCCGGCTTGGATCCGGCCATGCGCGCCCGGTCTACCACGTGCGCCTGCCGAATAAACGACGGAGTTGGGGGGGACGACTGAGGTGCGGCTGGCCCGACTGGCGGGTCCTGGGCCGACCGCGTACGCTTCTGGCAGCATGCTTCGGAGACTGCGGCAGACCGCATGCCTGACCCTCCTGGTCATGGGGAGCGCGTTGCCCGCCGAGGCGTTTAGCCCGGCAGGCAGGTCGAAGAAGCCCAAGCCGACCCTGCAGAAGCCGGCGACGAAGCCCGGCTCGCGCCCAGCGGTGCCTGGTTCTGCGCCCGCCGGCCCGCCCGCTACTGAGGCTCCTCCAGGCAAGCCAGGCGCTCCGAGTCGCGACGCTCTGATAGCGCGCTACTTGGGCATTGTGCTCAGCCAGCCCGGCGCCGAGTTTCCGCTTGAGCGGCTCGCACAGCTGTATCGGGAGCGTGATGGCAACCTTGACCGGCTCCTGACCGATCTTGCGGAGCGCGTGAACTCTGACGCCGCCCCGTTTAGCGCGCTTGTCGCGCTGGGCGGAGCCTATCGGAAGGATGGCCAGCTCGAGCGAGCGACCGCTAGCTTCGAGCGGGCCATCGCGGCCGAGCCCCGGAACCCGGTCGGGCTCTTGGCATTGGCTCACCTCTTCAGCGAACGCGGCGACAAGGCTGGGGCTGCGGCCCGCTACGAGCAAGCGCTGCCCGCGCTTTCGGATGCTCCCACGCGCGAGCAAGTGCTGCGCACGCTCATGAGCCTTTACCTCGACGAAAAGAACTTCGCCCGGGCCAAGCAGATCCACGAGCAGTTGCTGGCGGCGACGCGTGGGTCGTTCTTCGTTCGGGCGGAGCTGCCGCGCGAACTCGCGTTGCGCGGCGAGCTTGCGCGCGCGGTGAGCGAGTACGAAGCGGTGGCGAAGGCTGCCGCCGGCGACAACCGGGTACTGGCGCCCGCGCTGGTCGACTGGGGACGCACGCTGTCGCAGGCGGGGCGGGACAAGGAGGCACAGGCGGTGCTCGATCGCGCGCTCGCTATTGCCGGCAGCGAGTCCGGCGCTCGGCGGCAAATTCTGGAGGCACTAGCGGAGATCTACCGTCGCGCGGAGCGCCTGCCCGCCCTGGTCGAGAGGCTTGAGAAACAGGCTGCGGGCGGCGAGGAGCTGAAGCTGCTCGCTCTGCTCTACGAAGAAACGGGCCAGGTTGACAAGGCGCTCTCCACTCACCGTAAGGTGCTGGCGCGGGACGCCAAGGAAGTGGGGACGCGACTGCGTGTCGTGCGCCTGCTCGAGGTGCGCGGCGAACTCGAGCTGGCCATCGCGGAGTACGACGCGCTCATCAAGAGTGCGCCGCGGAATCCCGACTACGTCTTTCGCTTGGCGGAGGCGTTGCTACAGCGGGGAGATCGCAAGCGCGCGCTGGCCGAACTCCGCGCGCTCGAGGCGCGCTCGGCTGCCGACGAAGAAACGCTCAGCGCTCTTGTCGAGATCTACGAACGGATGGAGGAGAAGGACCGCGCCTTGGCGCTCTTGGCCAGGCTTTCGCAGAGCGGCACCCAGGATCCCGAACACGTGATAGCGCTTGGCTCGCGCTACTGGGAGCAGGGCGACAAGAAGCGAGCTGTGGCGACCTGGCAACGACTGCGCACGCTCCTGCCGGACCGCGCCGAAGGCCTGCTCAGGCTTGCTGAAGTCTACCTGGAGCATGACCTTTCGCCCGAGGCGCTTGAGGCGCTGAGCGAAGCGGTCAAGCGCGAGCCCAAGCAGGTGAGGGTCAAGCGCGCCTACGCCGTTGGCCTTGAACGGGCAGGCGCGGCCAGCAGCGGTCGCGACGGCCAGCGTCTGGCCTACGACGACGCCCGCAAGATTTGGGAGCAGATTCTGCGAGAGTCGAGCGGCGACCTCGGTCTCGCCCGCGAGGCGCGGCAGCACGTGGTCACGTTGCTCAGCCTGACCGGGCAGCTCACTCCAAGGCTGGCCCCGCTCGAGCGCAAGTTCGCGGCGGAGCAGGCCGACATGGAGGCTGGTCGACTGCTGGGGGAGGCGTACATTCGGTTGCGCCGCTACGACGACGCGGAGCGCATTCTGCGCAGGCTCTCGACGCTGGCTCCCGGTAACGTTGACGACCTCACGCGGCTAGAGCGCGTGCTGGTGCTTGGTCGCAAACTCGAGTCGGCCATCGCCACGCTTGAACGCTTGGTCAAGCTCGACCCGAAACGGGCGCGTGAGTACTTCCAGCGCATGGCGGGCTACTCCGCGGAACTCTACCAGGATGATCGCGCCTTGGCCTACGCCGCGCGCGCGGTCGAACTTGGCCCCGATGACGCCGACGGCCACAAGAAGCTGGGAGAAATGTTTCGCAAGCGGCAAGACATGCCGCGTGCAATCGCCGAGTTTCGTAGCGCAATTGCCAAGAACGAGCGGCTGTTTGCGGTCTATCTGGAACTGGCGGAGCTGCTGGTCGGGCAGGGCCAGCTCGACGAAGCCGATCAACTCTTTCGGCGCGTAGCGCGCTCCTCGCCCGACGACGAGCTGGTCTACAAGGCGGCGCGGCTGTCCTTGCAGCTCAACTTGGGGCGCGGCACGCTCGAATCATTGGAGCGGGAGCTACTGCCGATAGCGCTCGGGAACCCAGAGCGCCCGATCTACCGTCGGCTCCTGGTGGAGGTGTACGGCGCGCTCGCCTACCCGCTATTGCATCGCGCTCGGAGCGAGAACACGGCTGAGGTCGAGGAGGCGCGGGCGGCGCTCAGGAGGCTCGGTGAACGAGCCGTGAAACCGCTGCTCGACGCGCTCGCCGACAAGCGCGACGCTCAACAGCAGGTCGCCATCACGCTGCTCACGCACGTTGGGAACAGGGACGCGGCCGCTTCTCTCTTCGCATACGCGACGGGCGCTGCAGAGCCGGCACTGCGCGCGCGCGCGATGGTGGCCGCGGGCGCGCTTCGCGATGCTCGGCTCGAAAAGAAGCTCAGCGAGTGGCTCAGCTCAGGCCCTCAGGGGGCCGTCAGCGACAGCGATCCCGTGAGCGTTGCGGCCGCGTGGGCGCTTGCGCGGCTCGGGACAAAGAGTTCGACGGGAGCGCTAGAGAAACTGGCCGCCACCGATCAGGGGAACCTGCGGGCGCTGGCCATTCTGGGCCTGGGCAGGCTCGGCGCCGGGCGCGCGTTCCCGCAGATCCGCGCAATACTACGCAATCCGGAGGCTGGCGCTTTGCCCAGAGCGGCAGCAGCCTTCGCGGCAGGCGCGCTGGGCCAGAAGGTCGAGGCCGAGGCTCTCACGGAGCTGTCCGGCGACCGTGATCCGAGCGTGCGCGCGCAGGCGCTCCTGGCCTTGGCGCGACTCAAACTCGAGCCCGCCGGCCTGGCGATCGCCGAGGCGCTCACCGAACCCTCGGCGGAGCTCACTCGCGCCGCCGCGCGCGCGGCGGTCGTTTTGGTCGCTGGCGTCCAGGCTGCGCCCGACGAAATCCTGCCCGTGCCCGAGGGCCCGCTCGATGTTCGCCAGATCATCGATGCGATCCAACCCGCGCCGCACGATCCCACGCTGGAGGTGAGCGCTCTGGCCAGATTGACGCCGGAAGTTGCCCGAGCAGCCGCCGCCGCCGCGGTGTCGTCTCCGGGTCGAGCCAGGGTGCTGGCCGAAGCGCTCGCAGCGGGGGGAGCCGGCCTGACTCTGGGCAGCTTCGAGATCGCGTCGCGTCCGCCCAAGCCGGAGGAACGGGCAGCCGCCCAGCGACTGCTCGCCGAGGTGGGGGCGAGCGTTGTGGAACCACTGGCCCGGCTCGCGTCTCATCCGGACCCCGACGTGCGACTCATGCCGCTGCCCTTCCTCGTCGGTCGCCAAGAAGCCCCGGCCACGCAGGCGCTCCTCCTGCTCGTCAACGACGCGGACCCGGTGGTCCGTCGAGCCGCGCTTTCGGCGTTCGGGCCAGGGCAGGCCGGGCTCGTCTCCGCGGTCGTGGCGCGGCTTCTGCGCGAGCAGGAATGGTCGCTTCGTGCCACTTCCGCCGAGGCGCTGGGCCGCATCGCCAAGGGCAGCGCGGACGCTTCCGCGGCGGTCGCGCTCAGCCGGGTGGCGTTGACCGATCCCTACGCTCTGGTGCGCGAGGCCGCAGCTCGCGCGCTTTCGGCGGTTTCCGGGAGCGCCGCCGCGCCAATCCTGCGAAAGCTGTCGACCTCCGACCCCGAACCGCGGCTCCGGGGACTCGCCGACGAGCTCCTGAACGGGCTAGAGTAGCCCGACCACCGAGCGCACCTAAGGAGGTGACCGGCGGTCCTCCGCATGCCCCGCGCGCCCTCAGTCCTTTTGCTGCTCATGGCCGGCTTGTTCGGCGCGCTGTCCTGTCGCAGTGTGAATCGCTTCGACACCGCTGGCGCGGCCGCGTATTGCGGCTCCCTGGTCAGCGGGCCCTCGTTTCATGATGGCTTCGTCGCTGCTGGGCAACCACCCAATCTGCGCCTCAAGCTCACCTTGGACACGAGTCAGCTGAGCGGGCTCTCGGAAACCACCACCGCTCTGCCCGGCGCCCTGACGAGCAACGACAGCGCAAGCGGCCTGTGTTCTGGTGAGGAGCAGCCGCTCTTTCTGAACTCGCCCTTGCGCGCGATTCAGGAGCTCAATCACGATTCGCTGTCCTCGCTGACGTTTGGCGAAGGTCACGACGACGATTTCTTCGTGTGGGCCGACTCCACGTGCCAGGGCACGATGCTGGCCCTCGTGTCGCTGCTCCGCAGTGGCGATGTCGAGCTGCGACTGTTTAAGCCCGCGCCTTTGCCTTCGCCCGAGGCAGGGCCCGACAAGCGGCCTGGTTTCGCTCTTTTCTACCTGAAGCGCAGTGAAAGCGGCTGTGGCTTCTAGCCGAGCGCTCACGGTGCTCGGCATCGAGACATCCTGCGACGATACGGCCGCCGCGGTGGTCCGTTCCGACGGTCAAGTGCTAAGCGACGTGGTGGAGGGTCAATTGGCGTCACACGCGCCGTATGGCGGCGTCGTGCCCGAGCTGGCTTCACGGGACCATTTGCGGAACGTGCGGCCGGTGATCGAGGCTGCCTTGGCACGAGCCAGCGTGACGCTGGCCGAACTCGATGGCATCGCGGTGACCGTGCGTCCCGGACTTGCGGGAGCGCTTCATGTGGGCGCGCAGGTTGCGCTGGGTCTCGCCTTTGCGCGCGGCCTCCCCATCGTTGGCGTAGACCACCTTGTGGGTCACCTGTGCGCGGCCTACCTGCAGTACCCCGAAAAGCCGCCGCTGACGCCGCCAACGCTGCCCTTCTTGGCGCTGCTCGTCTCGGGCGGCCACACGGCCCTCTATCGTGTTGACGGTCTCAAGCCGACCCAAATCCGCGAGTTGGGTGCGACCCGCGACGACGCGGCCGGTGAGGCGTTCGACAAAGTGGCCAAGCTCCTCGGCCTCGGCTACCCCGGTGGCCCCGTGATCGACGAACTCGCACGCCAGGGGGACGCCGCGCAGGTAGAGCTGACTCGGCCAATGAGTCGCAAAGGGTCGCTCGAATTTAGCTTCTCGGGCCTGAAGACCAACGTAGCGCGTTTCGTCGAGCTACACGGCCCGCTCAAGGACGACCAGCGCCTGCGCGATCTGTGCGCGGCGTTTCAGGCTCGTGTCGTGGAGACCTTGGTGAGTAAATCCCTGGTTGCCCTGGAGCAGGAACAGCTTACGACCTGGGTTATCGGAGGCGGTGTTGCGGCTAACCAGGGTCTGCGTGCTGCGGCTCTCAGCGCGGCCACTGCCCGCGGCGCGCGGCTGGTCGTCCCGCTGGCTCGAGCGTGCACCGACAATGCGGCGATGATCGCGTTTGCGGGTGCCCAGCGCCTGCTCGACGCCGAAAATGACGGGCTAAGCTTGGAAGTGAGCCCACACAGCTTGCTGCCTCGCGTCACGCGCAAGGGGCGTGGAGACAGGCGTGAGCCCGTGCTAAGGGGCCCCTGAGGACAGTTGGACCTTTCCGTCGTCATTCCGCTCTACAACGAAGAAGAGAGCATCGGTAGCCTGCTTGAGGAGGTGCACGCCGCGCTTAAGCCGAGCGGGCTTTCCTACGAAATCGTGCTCATCGATGACGGCTCGAAGGACAAGAGCTTTTCGATCTTGGAGCGCCACGCGAAGACCGATGCGTCGCTCACGATCGTCAAGTTTCGCCGAAATTTTGGGCAAACAGCCGCGATGCAAGCCGGCTTCGACCACGCCCGCGGCGACATCATCGCCACGATTGACGCCGACTTACAGAACGACCCCCGCGATATTCCGCGAATGATCGAATACATTCGGCAGGGGAACGATCTGGTGGCCGGTTGGCGGGCGGACCGCAAGGACACGTTCGTGAATCGCCGGCTGCCTTCCATGCTGGCCAACTGGCTCATCAGCTGGACCACGAAGGTGAAGCTTCACGACTATGGCTGCACGCTCAAGGTCATGAAGAGCGACGTGGCCAAGGAGATCCGCCTGTACGGCGAAATGCACCGTTTCATTCCGGTCGTTGCCAGCTGGATGGGCGTGAGCATCGTCGAGGTCAAGGTCAATCACCGTGCCCGCCAGTTCGGCACAAGCAAGTACGGCATTGGGCGAACGGTGCGGGTCGTCCTCGACTTGATGACCGTCCGCTTCATCCAGTCGTACCTGGCGCGACCGATGCAGATCTTCGGGCTCGCCGGGCTCGTGTGTTTCGGAGCCGGTGGCCTGATCTCGACTTGGCTCGCCTTGAATCGGCTCATCTACGGCACGCCGCTGGCCGAGCGACCAATGCTGCTGCTGGGCATCCTGCTGATTGTCGTGGGCATTCAGCTGGCTTCGCTCGGGCTCGTGGCGGACGTGCTGGCGCGGACCTACTTCGAGTCCCAGAAGAAGCCGTCTTACTACGTGCGAACGATCGTGCGGGGCGAGGGCAGTCAGGCCGGTGTAGTCGTGGGGGCTGGCGTCGTGCCCAGCCACCTGGAGTCGCCGAATTGATGCCGTGGAGCCGTAGCGCCGACGGACTGCTCGACCCGGTCATTAAGCTGCTCAAGCGGATCCCGATCGATCTCGGTCAGCAGACCGTGGCCGAGTACACGAAGGGCAAGCAGATCGCCCTCGGGCTCGTGCCGCCAGGCGCGGGCAAGCGGGCGCTCGACGTAGGGGCTCGCGCCGGGCACCAGACGCGTTGGCTGCGGGCGCGTGGCTATGAGGTCACGTCGGTCGACGTCGAGCCGCTCTTTGCAGAATGCATTCAGGTGGACGCCAACCAGCGTCTGCCCTTCGCGGATGACTCGTTCGATCTCATCTGGTGCTCCGAGGTCATTGAGCACCTGGAGGATCCAGCGCATAGCCTCAGCGAGCTCCGTCGCATCGCGCGGCCGGGAGGGATCCTGCTGCTCACGACCCCCAACAGCTACGCTTGGCTGTTTCGCTTCATCGCGCTGTTCGGCTTCACGCCCGAGCGCATCCAGCGCAAGGATCACGTTCAGTTCTTCGATCTGAGCGCGATCCGTCGGCTAGCTCCGGACGCCGAGCTCTACGGGTTCTTTCCGTACCTGCTTGTGAAGCGCAAGATCAGCCGGGGCATTGGCGCGCTGTCGCCGACGTTTGTGCTGCGTATTCAGAAGAGCTAGCGAGTGGCCTAGCGCGCTCGGTAATTGGCGTCGAGCCACTCGCGGTAGGCGCCCGAGCGCACGCCGGCCACCCAGGCCGCGTTGTCGGCGTACCAGGCGACGGTTTCCCTGAGGCCCGTCGCAAGGTCATGGCGCGGCTGCCAACCGAGCTCGGTCTGCAGTTTGCTCGAGTCAATCGCGTAGCGACGGTCGTGCCCGGGCCGATCCTTCACGAAGCGGATTTGCGCTACGAGCTCGGCCTCGGGCCTGCCCTGGCGCTCGGCGACCAGCGCGATAAGCTGGTTCACGATGGCGAGGTTGGTCCACTCGTTATTGCCGCCAACGTTGTACGTCTGCCCCGGTTGGCCACGAGTGAGGATGACCCAAAGCGCCTCGGCGTGGTCGTCCACGAACAACCAATCGCGCACGTTCAGGCCGTCGCCGTAGACCGGCAGCTCCTTGCCCTCGAACAGGTTGAGGATCATCAGCGGGATCAGCTTCTCGGGGAAGTGATACGGCCCGTAGTTGTTGCTGCAGTTCGAAATGGTCGTGGAGATGCCATACGTGCGCTGGTAGGCGCGCACGAGGTGATCGGAGGCGGCCTTGGAGGCCGAGTAGGGCGAACTGGGATCGTACGCTGTCTGCTCCGTGAATAGACCGGTGGCACCCAGCGAACCGTAGACCTCGTCCGTGGAGACATGGTGAAAGTGGATGCTGGGTCGCTGGCGCACCACCTCGAGCAGCGCGTAGGTCCCGACGATGTTGGTCTGAACGAACACCCCGGGGCCCAGAATGCTGCGATCGACGTGGCTCTCGGCGGCGAAGTTGACGATGCTGTCGATGCCGTGCTCCTCGCACAGCCCAGCCACGAGCGTTTGATCGGCGATGTCTCCGCGCACCAGCCGGTAGCGCGCCGGATCCACGGCGCCTGCCAGGTTCTCCGGATTCCCGGCGTAGGTCAGCAGGTCCAGGTTCACGATCGAACCCGTAAAATCCGGGTTTCGGAAGAGCTGGCGAATGAACGCCGAGCCGATGAAGCCAGCGCCTCCGGTCACGAGCAGCGAGCCAGGCGAGCGCAGCGCAGCTTTCATCGCTGCTGCCCGAGCTTCGCCTTGAAGTCAGCGAAAGTTTGGGAAGTCTCATCTCGCGCGGAGAGCACGGGGCTTACGACAGGCCACTCGATGCCCAGCTCCGGATCGTCCCAGCGGATGGCGCACTCGGTGGCGGCGTCGTAGGGGCTGCTCACCTTGTACAGGATCTCGGCGACTTCACCCATGACGCAGAAGCCGTGCGCGAAGCCAATTGGGATGAAGAGTTGGTGGTGGTACTCGGCGTCGAGATACAGGCCATGGGATTGGCCGAAGGTCGCCGAGTCTGGGCGAATGTCGACGATCACGTCGAAGATGCGACCGAGCACGACGCGCAGCAGCTTTGCCTGGCCTGGGCTCGACTGGTAGTGAAGGCCGCGCAGGGTGCCGGGACCCGAGCGTGAGTGGTTGTCCTGCACGAAGTGCGCGTCGATGCCCAGTTCCCGATAGCGAGGCTCGCTGTAGCTTTCGAGGAAGAAGCCGCGCGCGTCGTGGAAGACCTTTGGGCGCAGCAGCTTCGCCCCTGCCAAGTGTAGTTCGTCGACTTCCATGGGCCTTCGGCTTCGTCCTTCAGTTCTCGTTCTCGTTGGCGCAGGTGTGGAGGTAGGCGCCGTACTCGCTCTTGCCGTGCGCTTCGGCCAGCTGGAGTAATTCGCTCTTGCCAATAAAGCCCATGCGGTAGGCGATCTCCTCGATGCAGGCGATGCGCGTGCTCTGGCGTTGCTCCAGAATGTGCACGAACTGGCTGGCCTCGATCAGGCTCTTGTGCGTGCCCGTGTCAAGCCAAGCCATGCCGCGGCCGAGGAGCTTCAGTTCGGCTTGATTCCTCGCCACGTAGACTCGATTGAGGTCAGTGATTTCGAGTTCGCCCCGCGCGGAGGGCTTGAGCGAACGCGCGATCTCCACGACCTCGCCGTCGTAGAAGTAGAGGCCCGTGACGGCAACGTCCGATTTGGGCCGCTCGGGCTTCTCCTCGAGCGACAATACTTTGCCGTCCGGTGCGAGCTCCGCCACGCCGTAACGCTCCGGATCCTGCACCTTATAGCCGAATAGCACGCAACCCGCGCTGAGCTGGGCGGCTTCCTGCACCAAGCCACCGAGGCCCGACCCGTAGAAGATGTTGTCGCCAAGTACGAGGGCCGTCGGATCCTTGCCGACGAAGTCGCTGCCGATGATGAAGGCCTCGGCAAGACCGTTGGGTGACGGCTGGGCGGCGTACTCGAAGCGCAGCCCAAGCTCCTTGCCGGTCCCGAGCAGCCGCTCGAACAACGGCAAGTCCTGTGGGGTGGAAATGATCAGGATTTCGCGAATCCCGGCCAGCATCAGCACGCTGAGCGGGTAGTAGATCATCGGCTTGTCGTAGACGGGCAAAAGCTGCTTCGAGATGACACGAGTCAGCGGGTAGAGCCGTGTCCCGCTGCCGCCGGCCAAAATGATGCCCTTCATCGCGGTCGCTTGATAGCGCGAGGGGCAGGGAACGGCAATCGGCGCTGGCGGGTTGCCGGATGCCCGCTCTGGGCCTACCTTGTCGCCGCCATGAATACGGCTAAAATCAAGGTTGGTTTGATCCAGACCACGGTTCAGGACGACAAGCCGAAGCACCTCCAGAAGACGCTCGAGCGCGTGCGCGAGGCGGCCTCCCGTGGGGCCAAGTTGATCTGCCTGCAGGAGCTGTTTGCCTCCGAGTACTTCTGTCAGGTGGAGGACTCGACCCGGTTCGATCTGGCCGAACCCATCCCCGGCCCGACCAGTCAGGCCGTGAGCGCATGGGCCCGGGAACTCGGGGTCTCGATTGTCGTCCCGCTCTTCGAACGCCGCGCGCCGGGCGTCTACCACAACAGCCTGATCGTGGTGGATCCCAAGGGCGACACGCTCGGCATGTATCGCAAGATGCACATC
>JANNWK010000219.1:0-4522 GCA_031408355.1 Myxococcales bacterium | reverse complement strand
TGAGAACCGTAGCCACCCGGCTCCACGAAATTCTCCCGCGCTACACGGAGATGCCAGTTGAGCTCATCACGGAGCGGTTGATCATCGAGCCCAACCACGTGTTCATCATCCCGGAACAGCGTGATCTGCACGTGCTTGACGGCGAGTTTCGACTGAAGCCGATATCAAAGCCCAGAGGATGGCCCGACGTGATCACGGTCTTCCTTCGTTCCTTGACGGAGCACTGGGACGGCAAGCTCATCGCCATAATTGTTTCGGGCTATGATGGCGATGGAGCCGCAGCGCTGTGTGGCATCAAGGAAGTGGGCGGCACGACGATCGCGCAGAAGCTCGACACGGCCGCACAGCCGGACATGCCGGAGAGCGCAATTGCGAGCGGGTGTATCGACTTCGTTCTCTCGCCCGAGGATATCGCGCGGGAAATCGCAAAAATCGCGCAAGCGTTGGAAATCACGGCTCCGCGGTCCGGGCCGCGAACAGGGGAAGGCGGACCCAACACCTGAGCAGGCAGTCGGGGGTTCCCGGAGGGCCGCGTGCGCTCCGGCGGCAAGGACATGGCGCGATCGCGTCGACTTCTATTTCCGGAGATTAGTCCGAGCAACGGTAGGCGCCTTGATCACCAAGAAGGTGTCACCCTCGGTGGCGCTAGCGCACCCGACGCGGAATGGATTGTCGAGAAACCGCCGATTCGTTTCAACGCCCGGAGGCCCTCGGTGTTCTAGCTGGTGTGACGCAAGCACACCGTAACTTACGAGCCGGCAGACTTCGGCTTCTCTGCTCTGTTACTGGCTTTTGCGCGAGCCAGCTGGCCCTCCCCGGAGCACTGCGCGCCCAAGCCCAGGACTCGGCTGAAGCGCCGCCGCCCCTGGACCCGCCTCCGCAGCAGCCAGAGCCGCCCATAGCACCCGCGCCGCCAACGCCTCCGCCGGTGCCTCCGCCTGAGCCCCCGGCTGAGCCCGCTGCGGACGCGGAGCCCGAGTTTGAAGGTGTCGCCAAGGTCGAGGCCCCGCCGGCGGAGCCGACGAAACGCGTGCTGGATGAGCAGCAGTTGACGGCGATCCCCGGTACGCGCGGGGACGGGATCCGCGCGGTCGAGGTGCTGCCCGGCGTGGGACGCAGCCAATTTGGCTCGAACCCGGGCGCGCCGCCACTTCGGGGCAGTCCCTCGGCCGAGGGGGCCGTGTTCTTCGATGGGGCGGCAATGCCGCTGCTCTATCACTTTGGCGGGCTGACTAGCGTTTTCAACTCGCACCTGCTCGAGAGCGTGACGCTCTATCCGGGCAACTACCCGGCGCGCTATGGCCGGGCCGCCGGCGGTATCGTGGCGGCTCGGATCCGCGATCCCAAGTCGGATCGCTACCACCTGAAGCTTGAGCTCAGCGCCATCGATAGCTTCGCGCTTGTCGAGGGGCCGCTGGGTGAGCGCACGGCGCTGGCGCTTGCCGCGCGGCGCAGCAACGTCGACTTCTTCATCGACTCGGTCATCGACGACGACTCCACCGCGGTTATCGCCGCGCCGGTCTACTGGGATTATCAGGCCATCTTGAGTCATCGCTTCAGTGAGGCGAATCGGCTGCGCGCTATCGTTTACGGTGGGCAAGACTCGTTCAAGCTTCACGTCGGTGCGGCGGCGGGTGAAGATCCGTCGTTGCAGGGCGAGGTGGGCTCCAAGGAGGGGTTTCATCGGATCCAGCTGGAGCTTAAGAGTCGGCTGTCCGAGCGGGTCGAGCAGGAGCTGATGGTCTCAGTCGCGACCTCCCCGGGTCGTGGTCAACTGGGGAGTGTCAGCTTCGATTACCTGACGCTGGAGACCGCTGCGCGCGCCGAGTGGGCACTCTTCGCGGCGCCGTGGTTGCGCTTGGATGCCGGCTTAGACGTTCAGCTGCTGGCAGTTGAGTTTAAGTACGAGGGGCCTTCTCCGCCAGTGACGGAGGGGGTGCCGAGCCAAGGCTCCTTGGCGAGCGAGACGAGCAACCTGATCGAGTCTTCGATCAACGCCGCGCGGCCGGCAGCCTTCGTGTCGGCCTCGATTCAGCCAACTCGGGCGCTTCTCGTCACTCCTTCCGTGCGGGCGGACTACTACTCGGACGCCGCGAGTTGGAGCGTCGATCCGCGCCTTTCGAGCCGCTTGCAGCTCGGGCAGCGGACGACGCTCAAGACGGGCCTCGGTCTGTATTCGCAGCCCCCGCAGTTCTATGAGGTGGTGAAGGAGTTTGGCAATCCGAACGTGCTCCCGTATCGCACGCTGCAGGCTTCCGTGGGCGCCGAGCAGGAAGTGGGCGAGCGTTTGCGCGTCGACGTGGATGGTTTCTACAAGCAGTGGCAAGATCGCATCGTCGGCACAGCGGGCGGCGCGCCGCCCAGGTACGTGAATGATGGAACGGGCGACGCCTACGGCGTGGAGTTCCTGCTCAATGCACAACTCACGGCAAGGACGCGAGCGCTGCTCTCCTACACGTTGACGCGGAGCACGCGCAAGGATGGTGACGCTGCGAAAACGCGCCTATTCGACCAAGATCAAACTCACAACCTGTCCTTTAGTGGAAACTGGGACTTGGGTGCCGGTTGGCAAACCAGCGCGCGCTTTCGCTACGTGAGCGGGAACCCCTACAGTGCCGTGGCGGGCGCGGTTTACGACGCCACGACCGATACCTATCGCCCCTTGTACGAAGAGGTGAACGGCGCGCGCAACCCAGCGTTTCACCAGCTGGACGTGCGGGTCGAGAAGCTTTGGTCGCTCGGTCCGGTGGACCTGACTGCGTATTTGGAGGTGATGAATCTGTACAACGCCAAGAACCAAGAGCGGCGTCGCTACAGCTACGACTACTCGGAGTCGGCAAGCGTGACTGGCTTGCCGTTCTTCCCGAACCTTGGTGTGCGAGGAGAACTATGAAATTTCTGACTCGATACACGGCGAGCCAGGCGCGGCTAGCCCGGATCACCGCACTTGGGCCGCTCGTCGGCGCCGTCGCGCTGCTTGCCTGTGAAGAGCCGTTGAAGCCGGCCCAGCGCATCGACAGCCCGCGCGTCTTGGGCGTGCGGGTCGCCACGGCGCAGGGGGAAGCGAGCCTCACGCCCGGGGCGGAGGCAGAGGCGGAGGTCCTGCTCGCCGGTCCTGAAGGCGCGCTGGATGCACGTCTGGCCTATCGCTTCTGCGAGGCGGGATCGTCGGATCGCGGCGTGCCCTATTGCGCTGGCCAGGCTCTCGCGGAAGGTACTGTCGATGCTGGAGCGGGCGCGATTGCCCTCGAGCTGCCGACTTCGCTCGGGGAGGGCGTACGGCTGACGCTCCTCGGCGCCGCCTGCACCCGCGGTGAGCCGCTCTTGGCTCTGGACCCGCTCGACTGGAGTTGCTCCAGCGGCGAACCGCCGCTTGGGCTCAGCTTCGACGCGCGCACGGGGGACAAGGACCCAGCCAATCTGAATCCGGGCCTCGGCGAGCTTGCCGTTAGTGTCGGCGCTGAGGTGGTTGCGCTGGAGGCGGCGCTGGCTGCTCCCTCGTGCGCGCCGGGTGTGCGTCGCGTTGCCGCCGGGGCGACCGAGAGGGTCGAGTGCGCCTTGGGTGAGCTTGCGCGTGAGCCCGGGGAAGCGCTCCAAGCTTCGCACTTTGCTACGGGCGGCGACTTCGAGCGGCACTTCAGCTTCATCGCCGCCGAGCAGCCCGCGGTGGCTACTCTCACCTGGCGAGCGCCGCGTGTGGCCGGTGCCGTCAAGCAGTACTTGGTGTTGCGTGACGACCGTGGCGGCGTGAGCTGGGCCACCTGGAGCGTTTGTATTTACTGACTCGTGTTCTGCGAATGAGGAGAGAGCGTGATGAGTATCGAAAGCGCATTGAAAGGCCTGGTCGCGCTCGGAGCTACCTGGGTGCTGTGGGTTTTGGTCGGACTCAGCGTGCTAGCGCTGGCGGTGATCTTGGAACGCTGCGTGTTCTTTTTCAGGACCCGCGCCGACGCGCCAACGCTGCGCGCCGAGCTGCGTCGGGGTCTACTTGCGCATCAGTTGCCTCAGGTGAGGCTCAGCTTGGCGGAATCGACGAGCCTGGAGGCGAGCATCGTGGCCGCCGGTGCCGAAGCGCTGTCGGCGCCTGAGGCGGAGCAGCGCATGGCTGCGGAGGCGCAGCACCAACGCCTACGGGCCGAGCAGAACCTGGCCTTCCTTGGCACGCTCGGCAACAACGCGCCGTTTGTCGGACTCCTCGGAACCGTGCTTGGCATCATCGGCGCCTTTCACGAGCTGGATCGCGCGCGCGGTCAGCTTACCGCGGGACTGATGGCCGAAATTGGCGAAGCGCTGGTCGCCACGGCCGTGGGGCTTCTGGTGGCGTTGCCGGCCGTGGCCGCCTACAACGCGTTTCAGCGAGCGATTCAGGTGCGGCTCAGTCGCGGCGATGCGCTTGGGCGTGAGCTTATTGCCTACCTTCACAGTCGCGCAGCAGAGATCCCGGAGGCGGCACCGACCAGTGGGCAGCAGCGGGCGGCAGGCGGCTGATGGCCTCCCGGGCTGAACGATCGGGTGAGCTGAT
>JANNWK010000218.1:0-1824 GCA_031408355.1 Myxococcales bacterium | reverse complement strand
CGCCGTCGAAAAGCTGCTGCGGGAGGTGCCGCCCGAGGTGATCATCGTGATGGATGAAGCCTACTTTGAGTACGCGGACGCGCCGGACTACCCGAACTCCCTCAGTCTGCGCCACTTGCGCGAGCGATTGCTGATCTGTCGCACGTTTTCCAAGATTTATGGTCTGGCGGCGCTTCGCGTCGGTTACGGGGTCGCGCCGCGGCGGCTCATCGACTACATGAACCGTGTGCGCGCCCCCTTCAACGTCAGCAGCATCGCGCAGGCCGCGGCGTTTGCTGCACTGGACGATCAAGCCCACGTGCAGACCTCGCACGAGATGAATCAGCAGCAGCGCTCGCGCCTCGTCGGGGCGCTGACCGAGATGGGGCTGGCGGTTGCCCCGAGCCAGGCGAACTTCGTGTTGCTGGACGTCGGGCGCCCGGCGCGCCCGGTCTACGAAGCGCTGCTGCGTCAAGGCGTGATCGTGCGGCCATTTGCGAGCTTGCCTCAGTCACTGCGCGTCACCGTTGGCACGCAGCGTGAGAACCAGCGCTTCCTCGGCGCACTGGGCGAGGTGCTCAAATGAGCCTACGGGGTTGGCTGTGCGGCGTCGGCGCAGTCGTGCTCGCACTGTCCGGCTGCGCCAAGACCGAGGATGTGATCGTCCACACCGCGGAGGGCAAGGAGAAGACTACGGCGGAGATCGACGCGGACCCGCTGGCCTTGCTGCCCGGAGGAGCTATCACGGTCGGTGTACTCGACGCGGCGGCTCTGTTTTCGTCGCAGTTTGGGGAGCGGCTGCTGGAGGTTTCGCGACGACGAGCGCCGCTGCCGGAGTCGGCTGGTTTTGACCCAAAGCGTGACCTCACCCGCGTCTACTTTGGGGTCTACACGATGCAGGGCGCCGACGTTGCCGGCGTGGCGCTGGGCAATTTTGACCAGAAGCGGATAGAGGCGGCTGCCGACGGCACACAGAAAACCCCGCTCGGGGTGCCAGTCACCAAATCCAGCTACGCCGGCCGCACCTTGTACACCGCCGACAGCGTGGGCTTCACGCTACTCAGCTCGCGGACGCTGCTGTTTGGCAACCAAACCGGGATCCGGCGCTCGCTTGATCGGATCCGCGCCGGTACCGTCAAACGCCAGCTGCCAGCCTGGGCCGACAAGATCCTGAACCAGCCTGGAGCACCGTTCGCGTTCGGCTCGAATCTCAAAGACAACCCAGTGCCGAATGCCCTCCGCAGCAAGCTCCCCTTCCTCGATCGCGTCGAGACCTTGCGGGTGGTGGGCAACTTTGCGCCGCCCGGCGTCAACCTGGCCGGCACACTCGTTTATCCCGATGAAGAGGCGGCCAGGACGGGCGCTGGCAAGGTGAGCGAGACCCGGGCCATGCTCGAGGGCTATGCGCCGTTTCTGGCGCTGCTGGGCATCCCTCAGCCCGTGCGCAAGCTCGAGGCGGACGCGGTCGGCCGTGAGGGCCACTTCGTCGCCGGGATCGACGCGGTTGCGGTGGCGGCGCTGCTAGCGCGCCTGGACGATTTGCTTAGCGCGCTACCGGGCGCTGGGGCTTCGCCCGCGCGCTAAGCGGGATCCGAGATGCCCTCGCGCCTCGTCATTCGCCCAGCCCAAGAGCCGCTGCGCGGCAGCGTGCCAATACCCAGCGACCGCAGCATCACGCACCGGGCGCTCTTGCTGGCAGCGCTGTCGAACGGGCCCTGCGAGTTGCGAGGGTTCGCCTACGGCAACGACAATTTGGGGATGCTGCGGGCCCTCGGTGCGCTCGGGGTTCGCCACGAAGACGACCAAAAGGGGACCATTCGTGTGCGCGGCGGCGGCTTGCGCGGT
>JANNWK010000217.1:0-3054 GCA_031408355.1 Myxococcales bacterium | reverse complement strand
ACCTTGTCGGTCAGCGGCAACATCGACGCCGACTGCTTGGTCGACGCGAGCTTCCAGCTGCCCACAGGCTCCTTGTGCATCGACGCGGGCACCGCAACGGACGCGCCCGCATTCGATTCCCAGGGCAACCCTCGGCCCGCTGGAATGGGCTTCGATATCGGCGCCGACGAGGCCGAGTAGCGGGCGACCAACTGCCGTTGGCGTCCATGGGCGCCCCGTCGCGTGACCGGGGCGAAAGCGACGAAGCGAGACGTTTTGCCCCAGTCACTCTTGCGTCAAACCCTATTTGGGAGCGTTTCTCGCGACCATCGCAGAGGCTCGGTTCGTGCACTCCAGATTGCCATGAAAACTAGCCTCACTGCTTGCCGACCCCGCTTTGCGCCGCGCTACCTGCTTGCCTTGCCTTTGGCCGGACTGCTGTTCGCGGCCTGTGGCGACGGCGACTCGACTGATGATCTGGGCAGCGGCGGGGATGGCGCAGGTGGAGAGGGTGCACGCGCCAGCGGCGGCGCTAACGTCTCCGCGGGCGGCGCTAACGTCTCCGCGGGCGGCGCCAACGTCTCCGCGGCCGGCGCGGACGGCACGAACGGTGGCACGACTGGCTCCGAGGGGGGCGCGTTCACTGGCACGGGCGGCGGCAGTGCCGATGGCGAGTACGCAGGTCCGACCGTAGGTAGAGCCAAGACGTTCGCGGTGCTCGCCTACAGCGCAATCACCACCGCCAACATCTCAAAGATCACGGGCGAGCTGGGCGTCAGCGCGGGCGCGGTCTCGAAGATCACCGGTTTCGATGCGCCGACCTACACGAAGTATGGAATCAACTCGCTGGCACCCCACTCGCAGCGCACCATTCTGGCGCAAATGGACGTTACGGCCTTGACCGGCGACATCGACCCGCGGCCCTGCGACACGGACCTTACCAACGTCGTGGGCGGTCTGACGGGCGACATCACGCTTTCTCCGGGTGTCACCTGCATGAAGAGCTTCAGCGCCGACGTTCTCGTAAACGGACATGTTTATCTCGACGCCGGCAACGACCCGAACGCATTCTTCATCATCCGCGGCAACCTGACGCTCACGGTCGCTGACGCGGCCCAGGTGGTGCTGATGAACGGCGCGCAGGCATGCAGCGTGTTCTGGCGCTTCGCCAAGGCGGTGACTATCGGCAAGACCGTCGACTTTTACGGAACAGTCGTCGCCGGAACCGCCATCACGCTGAAGTCGGGCTCCAGCCTGACCGGTCGAGCACTCGCCCAAACCGCGGGCGTTCAGCTCGACGCCAACTCCGTTACGATCCCAAGCGCCGCCGATTGCAGCCACGTGCAGTGACAGTCCGTTCGCGACTGCCCTACAGGCTCTGGGCTCGACGGCGTCGACCTGCGCTCCCCGGCCCGCCGGATTGGGCTTCGATCTCGGCGCCGGCGAGGCGGAGTGGGGCCATGGCTCGGCGCTAAGCCGGGGCGGCGACGCACGCCTGTTGCGGCTCGGCCCAGTTCCGAAGAACAATGGGCGACGTGCTGCCCACGCCCCCACGGATCCGCCTCCGGCCCGAGGTGCGCCGCATGTGGTACGCGCTCTCGCTCTTTTCGGGCGTGATCGGCGCGGGCGGAATACTGCTTTGGTGGTTCGGCGAGGGGGAGTACAGCATCTTCGAGACGCTGTACTTCGCGCTGGTCGCTGCCGCGAGCGTGGGCTTCGCCGAGCTGCCCAATATCGGTGAGCACGCCGGCCTGCGTCCGATCACGGCCGTGCTCATCGTGGCCGGCGTCGGGACCATCGCTTTCTTTCAGTCGACCCTGACGGCGATCCTGGTCCAGGGCGTAATTGGGCAGACCCTTCGGAGACGCCGCATGCAAAAGCGCATTGAGAATCTGAACGATCACTTCGTCGTGGCCGGCGTCGGTCGCACAGGCCGCTATATCACCGAGGAGCTCTACGCTATTGGCCGTGACTTCGTCGTGATCGACACGAACGAAGAGGCGCTGCAGCGTATCAACCAGGAATTGGGCGGCAATCTGCTGTACGTGGTGGGCGACGCCACGGAGGACCATACGCTCATCGCTGCCGGCATCAAGCGCGCCTCCGGCGTGATGGCAGCGCTCACCGACGATCGCGACAATCTGTTCATCGTGCTGTCCTCACGCGCCCTGAACCCCAAGACGCGGATTGTCTCCAAGGTCATCGACCTCGAGAACGATTCGAAGATCTTGCGGGCAGGAGCCGACCAGACCGTCAGTCCGCACCGCATGGGCGGCCTGCGCATGGTGAGCGAGCTCGTCCGCCCAAAGGCGACCGCGTTTCTGGACCGCATGCTGACCGTCACCAAGAATCTGCGTTTCGAGGAGGTCGAGATCCCGCAGGGCTGTCGCTACGCGGGCAAGACCCTCCGGGAAATGCCGATTCGTTCGGAGACCAGCCTGCTGGTGGTAGCGCTGCATGAACGCGGCGACGTGTACGTCTACAACCCATCCCCGGACCACCCGCTGCACGTCGGCACGCAGCTTATCGTGATGGGCGACGTGGAAGGCGTCGACAAACTGCGCAAGCTGGTCGAACGGCAATAGCTGGAGTGCGAGCGATCTACCGGCGCGTCCAATCGAGCACGGCGGCACCCAGCGTGGTGATCACGGCGACGTCGTTGGCCCCAAGCCGGCGCGCGGATCGGAGCTCCAACTTGGATAGGCGCAAGTGCGCGTCGACACCGAACCACAAGCTGACCGCGCCGGTGTTGTGAGCGACTCGGACCCCGAGCGCCGCCGTCGGAGCCACCCTGGCCTGACGCGCGTTGCCTTCCGGATACGCGACTCGGAGGGCGGTTCGATCTGGACCCCCAAAGCGACGCCGCCACCGCGCGCATCCTCTGCGCGCTGGGCCATGCGGGCCGCCGGTTGGGGGGTCGGAGGGACAAGGGGCGCCTCGCTCGCCGCCGGGAGTAGCGGCTGCCGGCTTGCGACCGCCTTGGCCTCGGTCCCTCGCGAGCTAGCCGGCGCCGCCCCAACCTCGCCGTTGAGATGCGCCTCGATGACCTCCACAAACTCGTCGGCGAGAGGAGTT
>JANNWK010000216.1:0-13000 GCA_031408355.1 Myxococcales bacterium | reverse complement strand
GGCGGAGGCGCGCCGGGGCGGTTGCCAGGAATAACCGGCGCCGGAAGACCGAGAAGGGTCTTTTGGCGAGTCGTCGAGGGCGCGGGCACGGGGCCGCGGCTACTCGGGAGAGGAGCCGGTGCAGGGCCGCTCGGGCGAGATGTCTTCGCCGCAAGCCCGTCGAAAACGTCCAGATCGGAACTCGCCTTGTCGCTCATCGATTCTGCTCTCTCTGCTTTTCTTCTAGGACCCTGCTCTGGTGGATGATCTTGGGAGATCCCACCGCGACCGAGTTGGCTAAGCGAGGGCGCGGCCCGTCGTCCGAATCGCAATTCGTACGAATTGGCCAGGAAAATTCGTCGCGTAAAGATACCTCCGTGTCCCAGAGTTGGCGAGAAGTATCGGTGCAATTTGCGTGCTGCTTCAATACCGCCTGTTGCCAAGAGGGGGCGAACGGGTGAGCTAACGTGTGCGGAAGTGGGTGGCTTGCGCCCCTCAGTTTATCGGTAGCGCACTCGCTTCTGCTGGAGCGGCGCCCACGTCTTGGGTCCAACGATGCGCGTGTCAGGAAACAAGCGGCTAGCGCCGGGGCCGCTGGTCCTAACGAGCTGAACCGCCAGCCCCGGTGCGCCCGAGCCCTCAGCCTTGTCGCCGAAGAGCGCAGCCACGGGCCGAGGCAGAAACATGAGCGTCTGGCAGCCCAGCTCCTGCAGCAGTGCGGCAAGCCGGTCGCCGTCGCCGCTCCCGTGTTGACCCGCGGTGACGCGGGCATAGATAAGCGCGCCGGTCTCATCTATGCCCATGGCCGCCGCGAGATCGCTCGCTCCTTGCGCGCCAGCGGGTAGGCCGGAGGCGATGCGCCAAGCGTCCGCCTGCAGCGGCTTGTCTCCAAGGTGGAAGCCCGCACGTTCGCCATGGAAAAGCGTGATTTCTCCGCTCGCCGCCTGGCTGGTCCCACGCAGCTCGACCACCACCTTCTGCTCGACGTCTCCAGGTTGGCCTACCCGCAGCAGCTTCGCATCCAGCTTGATAAGGCCGATGCGAAACTCAGGCTGCGCGGGATCCGTTCGTAGGTTGGTGGTGGCGACGGCATACGGCCAGCCGTGCTGCGGCAGCCCAGCGACGCGCCAAACGCCTTCGCCTGGTTCGGCGGGCGCGACCTTCGTGGCTAGGGGCTCGCCGGGCAACAGACTGCGCAGCGTGAGGTAGAAAAAGTCCCGCGCCTCGACGTTCACGTAGCGCGGGAAGTTCATCAAAGCCATGTATTTGATCATGCGTCGCGACATGAAATCCCAGCCTTGCATGCCGGGTACGCTACCGCGTGCTTCCCACACGTCTTCGAGCTTTCGGTTCAGGTTGGGCAAGCTGCCTTTAGGCCCCGCGCGATAGAACTCGAGCCCGGTGTGACCGGGGTTCATGTCCAAATGAATGCCGTAGCTACAGCGTGCGCGTTGCATGGCCAGTCCGAGCACGTCGGGATCGACGCTGGCACCGTAGAAGTAGCCGACGAATCCCTCCTTCGTCAGGCACAAGCCGCTGCGCACGGTCCGGCTCTCTTCCGTCCAACCCGGCGGGAGCCCGCCCCACCAGTGGCGCTTCCATGGATTCAGATCGCCGTTCTCGACCAGCGCGGTCATGTTTTGCCGGAACGAAAGGACGTTGCCCGGGACTTCGGCCTGCTCGGGCCAGGTGCCGAACGCCGTCGAGCCGTCTTCGAGCTCGGCCACCGTGGCGCCGTAGGGTTTCGGGGGCAGGTAGAGCGTGCGCTCTGCCATCATGCCGAACTCGCCGTGCGTCGCTTGGAAACCGCCGTTGAAGGCGGCCACGAAGCGGCGCATGACCTTGGGGTCGCGGGGCACTTGCCCGGGACCGGTGGCTCCGGTGGCGCTAATCGGCTCGACGGTGCCGCTCATGGCTCTGAGCTCGACCTGCCTCGGATCCCAAAGGGTCACGAAGACCTGCGAGTAGATGCGCTTGCGATCGCTGCGAATGAACGAGAAGACGAACGGGCTCGGCGCGCCCGGGTTCTTGAGCACGAACGGGTCCTTCTCAAGCGAGCCCCACTTCCCTTCACCTTGGAGTGGCGGCACAAGCATCGGCTCCATCGGCGGCGGGGGCCAGCCCGTCTCCGGATTGGTCTGCTCGACACCGCCGGTGGCGAACAGATCGCCCAGCTCTTCCTTGACGGTTTCGGAGCCGTCGTCGCCGGTGACGCTACTCACGATCTGTTCCAGCTGATCGCGACCGCCAAACGCCACAGCCTTGAGCCACTGCATCCGCTCGTCGCCGAACCAGGGCAGGGCGCGCACGCGGTCGACCGCCCAAGTGACGAAGTTGCCAGGCCGAGCCTTGGCTGCCGTTACTTCCTTGACGTAGGTTCCTCCCTCCAAGGCCGGTCCGCGGTCCGCGATGCGGATTTTGTGCGAATCCGCATCGATGAGCAGGGCGCCTTGGGTGAAGCCGAGCACCGCCTTGTAGGCTGCTGGCTCCAGCCGGAAGGAACGTCGCCCGATGCCGCCAAGCTGACCCGTCTCTTGCAGATTGGTGAGCGCGTTCTGCGCACGACGCGGCCGGTTCCAGCCGGGGCCCGAGGGGGCATCCTCGCCGCGGAAATCGGCAAACTGAACCGAAGCGATCGTGTCACCCGTGCCGATCGCCCAGGCGGCTCGCAGGTCGCTCACCACCAAGTTCTGCTCGTCGGCGGCAGAGCTGTCGCTCAAGTTGATCACGGCGTCGAGTTCGAGCAGCGAGCCACCAGGTGCCACACGCGTCTCGACCACGAACACGTCCGAAGGCTCGCCGGGGCGATGCGCGAGCACGACGGCGCGCTCTCGCTCCACCGGAGATTCGAGCAGTCCCGGGCTCTTCGCAATGAAGTGCACGTCGGTCGCCTGGGCCGTGAGCCCGCGCGCTGCCAGGGCCACACTGATGGCGCGAGCTCCGTCGTGTTCAACGCGCGCGGCGCGCGGGGCTCCGTCGCGCCAGTGCAGGAACCAGAAGGCCACGGCAAGCAGGGGCAGCGGCCTTAGTGACGGCCGAAAGCGCAGGGCGAGTCCTGGCAGCGGCCTCAGTGATGGCCGAAAACGCGCTAGCTGCCACGGCTCTCGCATGAGCGGTGCCCTGAGCGGGTAGCAAGTTCTGCCCCACACGGCCCAGTAATTCGGCCCCCGGGCACCCGCGCCACGCCTGGGGTGCCAACCCAGTTGACGGGATTCTGCAACCTGGTTGCGGTAGGCCGAAGGCGGCTCCGTGAGATGTTCAGGAATTGTAAGCAGTAACCGATAGTTAGAGACGGCGATGCGGCTCAGCACCGTTGCTCCGACGGGGCACGCGGTGTGCTAAGTGCTTGCTAGCGATGATGCGGGTCCTACGTCGGCGGCTGCTGGTCTCACTTGGCTTTGCCCTGGTGGGTTGCCTCTCGCCGACCTTGCCGTTGCCCCCGCCCAGCCAGCCCGACGTCAGCGTCCCGGACGCAGCCGGCTTCGTTCGGCTGCAGGGCATTGCCGCTCCTCGGGCCGAGGTGTTCGCTTACAACCACAACAACGGGCTCATTGCGGGGCAGGTCACCGGGGCCGATTCGCACTTCGACTTCGTCATCAAGGCCGAGGTCAACGACCGCATTGAACTCTGGTACGCCAAAGGCACCGACGAGTCGCAGAGCGTCGTGTTCAACGTGCCGACTTCCGCGCAGTGAGCCGCGCGCTGTTCGCCTGCGCTAGACGGTTCGCAGGGTCACCCGCCGGCCGTCGCTTGAGCGATGCGCCAAGAGCGCGGTGGCTGCAGCCTTGCGTTTCGGCTTGGCCAGCCGGATCGGTGCTTCGGTCGTAAGCTCGCCAAGCAGATCGTAGTCGGTAGCGCTTTCGATGCGCACCAGTCGAAATTCCCCGGGGCGCGCTTCGGCGCCGGTCGGTCCGCTGGACAGATAGACGACGCCGTCGATATCGGGCGCCTGGCCTGCGTGGCGCCCAACCATGACCAGTTCGCTCTCCTCACTCGGGCCCTCGACCAAGACCTCGAGTTCACGACCGACGAACTCGTGATTCTTCTTGAGGCTGATCTTGCGCTGAACACTCATCAGCTTCTTGGCCCGCGCGGCGGCAACCTTGGGCGGCACCTTGTCTTCCAACTTGAAGGCCCGAGCGCTGGGCTCGTCGGAGTACTGAAAGACCCCGACGCGGTCGAACTTGGCGAAGCGAATCAGGGCCAAGAGCTCCTCGAACTCCTGCTCGGTTTCGCCGGGATGGCCCACGATGAAGGCGGTGCGGAAGACCAGGTCCGGGATGCGATTTCGCAGGCGTTCGACCAGGTCGTAGAGTCGTTTGCCGCCGTGACCACGGCGCATGCGGCGCAGCATGCCATCGGCCGCGTGCTGCAACGGCATGTCGATGTACTTGACGATCTTCGGGTGCGAAGCGATGAGTTCGATGAGCTCATCGTCCAGCTTTTCCGGATAGAGGTAGAACAGGCGTACCCAGCGCAGCCCAGGCACGTCGGCGATACGCCGCACGAGCGCCGAAAGCGTCGAAGGCGTCGTCTTCAGGTCTCGCCCGTAGGCTACCGTGTCCTGCGAAACTAGGTTGACCTCGAGCACGCCTCGCTCTGCGAGGTCCTGGACCTCGCGCACGATGTCATCGGGTTCGCGAGAGCGCTGCTTGCCGCGCAGTTCTGGGATCACGCAGAAGGCGCAGGTGCGGTTGCTGCCCTCGGCGATCTTCACGTAGGCGCTGCGTCCGCGCGTCGAAATTCGGCGCGGATCGGTAGCGCTGACGACCCAGTCGGCAGGATTGCCGACGAGCACCCGCTCCGCGCCGCCTTTCAGCACCTTCTCGAGCTTCAGCATGTCGCTCGAACCCAAGAAGTGGTCCACCTCCGGCAGGTCGAGGGCGAGCTCCTCCGGGTAGCGTTGGCTCAGGCAGCCTGAGACAACGAGCTTCTCGCAGCTCCCCTGTTTGTGCGCGGACAGGGCCAAGATGGTCTCGATAGACTCACGCTTGGCGGCGTCGATAAAGCCGCAGGTGTTGACGACAATCACCTCCGCCTGGTCCGGCTCACTCACGTGGCTGTATCCGGCTCGCTCGGCCACGCCGAGCATGACCTCACTGTCGACCCGATTCTTGGGGCAGCCCAAGCTAACGAAATGAATCGTGCGCTGGCGATTGCCGGTGCCGCGCGAGCCCGGGCTCATTGCGCGTCCATGAGCCGTCGAAAACGGTCGAACAAGTAGAGCGCGTCGTGAGGTCCGGCCGCTGCCTCGGGGTGGTATTGCACGCTGAAGGCCCGCTGGGCTGGGGCCTCCAGGCCCTCGCTGGTGCCGTCGTTGAGGTGCAGGTGCGTCGTCCGCGCGACCCCCGAGATGGACTTTACGTCGACCACGAACCCGTGGTTCTGCGTGGTGATCTCGACTCGCCCGGTCGTAAGATCCTTGACCGGTTGGTTCAGGCCACGGTGGCCGAACTTGAGCTTGTAGGTGCTGGCACCTAGCGCCCGCGCCAACAGCTGGTGCCCGAGGCAGATCCCGAAGATCGGCCGCTTACCGAGCAGCTCCTGGATGGTCTTCACGGCGTAGGGCACGGCCGCCGGATCGCCCGGGCCGTTCGAGAGGAAGATGCCGTCGGGATTGAGCGCGAGGATCTGCTCGGCGCTGGTGCTAGCGGGCACTGCTGTGACTCTGCAGCCGGCGTCGTGGAGGCAGCGTAGGATGTTTTTCTTCGCGCCGAAGTCGAGGGCAACCACGTGGTAGTCGGGTTTTCTTCGGGGGCAGATTTCGTGCCCATCTTTCATTTCACAAGCCCACTCGGCGCCGCGCGGCTCGTTGAATTCGTAGGCTGCGCTGGGCGTTACCCGGGCGACCAGGTCAAGCCCTTCCATGTTGGGCGCGCTCTTGGCGCGGTCGACGAGCGTGGCCGGGTCCTCGCGGCCAATCGCACCGTTCTGAGAGCCGTGGTCGCGCAGGTGGCGCGTCAGGCGGCGGGTGTCCAAATCGCTGATAGCGACAATGCCGTGGCGCACGAGATAGTCGTCGAGACTTTCCTGGGCCCGCCAGTTGGAGACGACCGGGCTCGCATCCCGAATCACGAAGCCTGCCAGCTGAGGCTTCGAGTTCACGCTCTCCGGATCTTCGCTGTTGATGCCGGTGTTGCCGATCTGCGGCGCAGTCATCGTCACCAGCTGACCCGTGTACGACGGATCCGTGAGCACCTCTTGGTAGCCAGTCATGCCGGTCGTGAACACGACCTCACCCGTGGTGCTACCGAGCGCGCCATAGGCGGCGCCCTGAAAGACTGTGCCGTCGGCCAACGCCAGGTAGGCGCGTTGTTGGGTCATGAGCGGTCGTCCGTATCGAGTGTGTCGAATACGACCTTGCCTCGCGCTAGCGTCATCAGGATCCTCGCTCTCATCTCGTGCTTCAAGAACGGCGTGTTCCGGCTCTTGCTGCGGAACTTTAGCGTTTCCACCTGGAAGCGCGCGCCCGGGTCAACGAGCGTCAACTCGGCCACGGCGCCTTCGCGCAGGCTGGGCGGCTCGATCCCGATGATGCGCGCTGGGCGGGTAGAAAGTGCTTCAAGCAACCGGCTGAGCGTGATGCCACTTTCACCGACCAGACCCAGCAGCAGGCCGAAGCACAGTTCGAGTCCCAGCATGCCCGGGGATGCTTCTGCGAACTCGCAGTCCTTCTCGAGCGGCGAGTGGGGCGCATGGTCGGTGGCGATCGCGTCCAGAGTACCGTCCGCGAGTGCCCGGCGCAGCGCCTCGACGTCCTCGGGCTCGCGGAGCGGAGGGTTCACCTTGCACGCCGTGTCGTAGCCAATGACCGAAGCGTCGGTCAGCAGCAAGTGGTGCGGCGTCACCTCGGCGGTCGCGGCAATCCCGCGAGATTTGGCCTCGCGCAGGATCCGGACAGCGCCGAGCGTGGAGACATGGGCGGCGTGGTAGCGGGCCCCGGCGTACTCGGCCAAGAGCACATCGCGTGCGATGATCACGTCTTCTGCGACGCGCGGCCAGCCGCGTAGCCCCAGCTTGGCGGACACCGCCCCCTCGTGCATGTCGGCCCCCGCCGTCAGTTCATGGTCTTCGGCGTGCTGGATCAGCGGAATATCGAAGTTTCTCGCGTATTCCAGCGCGCGACGCATCACGGCGCTCGACATGACGCACACGCCGTCATCGCTGACGGCCACGGCGCCTGCCTCGCGCAACTCGGCCATCTCCGTCAGGTCCTTCCCCTTCTGACCCATCGTGATGGCGCCGATGGGATGCAGCTGTGGCCCGCCGCATTCTTCGGCTCGACGCAGCATCAGTTCGGTCACCGCACGGGTGTCGTTGACCGGGCGCGTGTTGGGCATCACACAGACATGCGCGTAGCCGCCAGCGGCGGCCGCGCCGAGGCCGCTACGGATGTCCTCCTTGTACTCCTGGCCCGGCTCCCTCAGGTGGGCGTGCAGGTCGACGAAGGCGGGTATCAGCCAGTAGCCTGCCGCGTCGATCACTCGGGCTCGTTCCGCACCGGCCACGGCCGCGGCAGCCTGCGGACCCAGCCGGGTGATCACGCCGCCCTCGATTGTCCCGTCGACATTGGCGTCGAGCGCGCGCGTTGGGTCAATCGCGCGCACGCCGCGGATTACGAGGAGGTCGGTGACGTCGGGCACGGCGGCGGGTGATAGCACGCCCAAGGCCACCCCGGCACCGTCGAATGTGGTTGTTGATTCCTATGTAAATACAGATGGTTACGCTTCCGCCGGGGCCCAGGGTAAGCGTGGTAGGCTGCTCGTCCGAGTATGGCAAACGAAGGCGATTCGAGTAAGAGGCCAGTCCCCGCCGTGCCCCGTCCCGCCGGGGCCCGCTCCGTTGCTCCTCCTCCGCCGGTTCGCAGTGGGACCACCGGAAGCCCCGGGCCGGTTTCGGCCAGCACGCCGCCCCCGCCCCCCGTTCGCGCCAAGGAGCCGCCTCCACCCCCGGTAAGGTCGAAGTTCCCGCCAGTGCCGGGAACAGATCAGCCGAGCGCACCGTCAGCACCCCGCGCCGTGATCCCGGTGGTGCCGCCCTCGAACCCCGTGTCTGCACCGAAGCCGCCGTCGCCCGGTCCGCTGCCTGGCGCGGCGGTGCTGCCGCACGTTCCGCCGGCCGCGCGGCTCCCCCTAGCGGAGCCAGCGATTCGCACGCTGGACGCGACCACGATGGTGCGACCGGAGCTGCGCGTCCTGCCTGTCCTTGAGAGCGACGCCGCGCGCGCCGAGGAGTTCCTCAAGCGCGCTGAGCTCGACCTGCCGACCAAGAGCCACGCGGCGGCGCGCGCGCGCATTCGCTTCGAGTGCGGTCGGCTCTGCGAGTCCACCCTTGGCAGGCCGGAGGAAGCGCTCGTTCACTATCGCAGGGCCCTGGTGGATAACCCCGCCCATGTCCCGTCTGTGCGAGCGCTGCGAGGCCTCCTGCTTGCGAGCGGCGATTTTGCGGGAGCCGTGGCGCTGTTCGACGCGCAAGTTGCCGCTACCCGCTCGGCGCAAGCGCGCGCCACGCTGCTCTACGAGAAGGGCAAGCTGCTGGAAGACCGACTCGGGCAACGGCGTGAGGCGCGCGAGGCCTTCGTGGCGGCCCTGGAGCTGAATCCGGGCGATGCCGCGCTGCTGAAGGCGCTGGTGCGCGCGGAGCTGGCGGCGCGCGCTTGGGATGCGCTCGATCGGACGTTTGAGTTGAGCGCGGCAGGGGTGGCGAACGACTCGCGGCACCGCGCCGCGCTGCTCGTGGAGCGTGCCCGGCTGGCCGAATCGCGCAAGAAGAACGTCGCCCAGGCGGCGGAGTTGTACCAGGCGGCGCTGGATACCGATCCGCGGTCCGA
Source organism: Myxococcales bacterium (assembly GCA_031408355.1). Classification (GTDB taxonomy): domain Bacteria; phylum Myxococcota_A; class Polyangia; order Polyangiales; family Polyangiaceae; genus PMG-095. Next base: position 4,191 of record JANNWK010000216.1, on the reverse strand, counting down.
TGCCGCGATCCACGCGCTGAAGCGCCTGCACTACACTCACGAGCGCTGGCGCGACCTGGTCGGTGTGCTCGAGCGCGAGGCAGAGCAGGTGACCGACCCGAACGCCCGCGCCATGGCGCTGTACCGCGTCGGCAGCATCGAGATCGACAAGCTGGGCGACTTGGTCCAGGGCACGCACGCGCTTGAACGTGCGCTCGGCGTCGTGAAGGACGACCGGCTGGTGCTTGAAGCCCTAGCGCGCGCCTACGAAGCCTCGCAGAACCACCTGGCGCTGACGAACGTGCTGTCACGTCTGGCTGAACTGGCTCGGACCGAGGGCGAGCGCATCGCCCACCTGACACGCGGCGCACAAATATTTGAAGACCGCCTGTCCGACGACGAAGCTGCGGTAACCTGGTACGAGCTGGCGCTGGTGCATGATCGGGCCCACGCCCCGGCGCTGGCGGCGCTCTCGCGCTTGTATGGGCGGACCAAGAGCTGGGAGAGCCTGCTGGCGATTTGCGCGGGCGAGGCGGAGGCTGCTAGCGATCCGTTGCGGCGCGCCTACGCCCACGCCCGCATGGCCGAGATCCTTGAAAAGGAGCTGAATAAGCCCGAGCTCGCCCTCGCCCACCACGCTCGTGCGCTTGGCATTGTTCCCGGCTACGCCAGCGCGTTCAAAGCGTTGGTGCGCCTGTATTCGGCTGGCAGGAAGTACACGGAGCTGGTTGAACTCTACGAGCGTGCGGTGGATCTGGCGGCCGATCCCGAGACAAAGCTCACCTACCTGTTCAAGGTCGGGCGCGTGCACGAGGACGCACTGGCAGATTCGTCCGGCGCGCTTGCCGCCTATCGTCGCATCTTGAGCATCGAGGCCGGCCATTTGGGCGCGATTCACGCGGCCCAGCGCGCTGCAGAGCGGGGCGGGCTCTATCGCGAGCTTACGGAGCTCCTCGAACTCGAAGCCAAGCTGGTGAAAGAGCCGAGGACTCGACTCATGCTCCTGCACCGCGCTGGCGAGGTCGCCGAGCACGACCTGACCGACGATGCCATCGCCTTGGGTTTGCAGCGACGCGTGATAGAGCTCGATCCGAAGTTTCAACCAGCGCTCGCTAGCTTGGGGCGGCTCTACTTCCGGGCGGGCCGCTGGGAGGACCTGGTTCAGGTGTACCAGGCCGAGTTGGCCAGCTTACCCGGTGGACCGTCCTCAGCGCGCATGGAGTATCGCATCGGCGAAATTCTGGAGGAGCGCTGCGCCAAGGACGATCAGGCGCTGGCAGCTTACCGCCGAGCGCTCGCTGCGGACCCCACCCACCTGCCGGCGCGCCGCGCGCTCGAGCGCAAGCTGGGCCAGAAGAACCAGTTCGAAGATCTGGCCCGGCTCATCGAGAGCGAGCTTGTGACCGAGACCGAGCCGAAGGCGGTGGCGCGCGCCGCGCTGCGGCTCGGCGAAGTGCTCGAACATCGTTTGGGCGCTCCCGAAAAGGCGCTGGTCGCCTACGACCGCTCGCTCGCCGCAGATCCCGAGTTCCGCCCGGCACGCGACGCTCGCGTCCGTCTCCTCACCCAGGCCAAGGACTGGAAACGCCTCGTGGAGGAACTGGGCCGCGAAGCCGAGACTAGCCAGGATCCTAAGCTCGGGATCGCTGCGCTCTTGCGCTCAGGTGAGGTGTGGCAGGGCGAGCTGGGAGCCGCGCAGAAGGCCATCGAGTGCTTTGAGGCCGTGCTGACCCGGGACCCAGCTCACATCGATGCGCTGTTTTCGCTCGAATCGCTGTATGCGGAGCGCTCCCTCTGGGATCAGCTTTCCAAGGTCTACGCGACGGAGGCTCGCGTGCTTTCGGAGCCGGGAGCTCGCATAGCGGCGCTCTCCGAACTGGCCCGCCTCGAAGAGACGAAAGGAGTGGGCAGCGACGAGGAGCGGAAGGCCGCGTACTTTGCGATTCTTCAGCTCGCCCCCAACGATCAGTCCGCGCTACTCGCGCTAGAACGCCTCGCACTGGGGGCAGGCGATGCCGCGCTGCTCGCGCATGTAGATGCCAAGCAGTCCGCCCTCACCGAGGACGCGGAACTGAAAGCGGCGCATTTGACGCGCCTTGCCGAAGCGCTCGATCGTTCAGCTGACCCGTCTGCGCTTGAGGTGTGGCGAAGCGCCATCGCGGCTGATCCAGAGAGCTTGTCGGCCGCTCGCGGGATCACTCGCATGGCAGAGCGCATTGGTGACCCGGTCCTGCTTGAGGAAGCCAGTGGTCACGAATTTAGAGTGACCGGCGACAATGACGCGGCCGCGCGTTTGCTAGTGCGTTCGGCGATTGTGCGCGCGGAGCGGGGTGAGGTGGACAGCGCCGTCCAACTCCTGCGTCGCGCGCTTCAGCAGAACCCGGACTACGAACCGGCTGCGGTCAAGCTCTCGGAGCTGATGGTGGCGCGCAGTGCCATCGACGACCTCATCCTCCTGCTCACCAACGCGGCGAACTCGGCGACGCTGCCTGCGCGCGTGGCTTCTTTGTGGATCGCGGTCGCGGATCTGTACTCCGGTCGCAAGCGGGACGTGCCAGCGGCGCTGGCGGCTCTGCACCGCGCGCAAAACCTGGTACCAGGTCATGCCGGCACGCTGGTCAAGTTAGCGGACCTTTACGCGAGCGATAGGCAGTGGGCCGAGGCTGTCGATCGCTTGCAGCAAGGCCTAACTCACGCGGGCTCTGACGATCTCAAGGTGGATATTCAGCTGCGTTTGGCCACTATCCTCGAGGACCAGTTGGGCGATCCCGATCGCGCTCTGGCCAGCCTGAACGCGGCCCTCGCTCTGGATCCTGGCTCTCGGCTGGCGCTTTCGCGCTTGGCTCGGCTTGAGCTGCGGCGCGGTCACGGCGAGCAAGCCGCGGAGCTGGCGGGGCGGCTGGTGCGCGTCTCGCCCGAACTCGGGGAGCGCGTCGAAGCGCTGATCTTGCTCGGCGACCTCGAGCACGGTCGCGGCCAGAGCGCCGCGGCGGTTCAGGCCTACGAACAGGCGGTCGCGCTGGCCGGGCTCGCAGGGCCGGCAGCCGAGAAGTTTCGAAGCTTGACGGTCGAACAAGCCAGACGAAACGAACCGCCCAGCCACGCGCGCTATGCGGCCGCGCTCGCGCGCTTCGCCGAGCAATATCCCGCTCCGAGTCCTGCGCTGACCACGCTGTATGTGGAACTCTCTCGCGTTCTCGGCGACGACCTGGCGCAGCCCGAGCAGGCCGCGCAAGCCCTGGAGAAGGGCCTGGTTGGCGCGCCCCATGACGCCGATTTGGTGATTGCTCACGCGGCGCGATTGCTGGCGGCGCAACGCTATGCCGACGCCGCGAACGGCTTCCGGCGAGCGATTGGGCTCGACGTGTTCAGGGTAGAGGCGTTTCGGGGACTCGCTGAGGCCTGGCGGGCGCTCGGCCGCGCGGCGGAGGCCACTTGCGCGGTCGGTGTGGTGGTCGCGCTGGGCGCTGGTAACGATTTGGAACGCGCTAGTTGTTCGTCGCGAGTCATGCGCTCGGCGGGTCAAGCTCCCGGCAGTCTAGATGCGGCGGAGCTTTCCACGATCGACGTCAACTCCGCTGGTAGCGCGGCGACGGCGCTGCTGGCTGCGCTCGGCGACGCCGTCGGCAAAGTATACCCACCGGATCTCGACCGCTGGGGACTCACGGTGCGCGACAAGATCTCAGGGAAATCCGCGCATCCGCTGCGTGCGCTCAGCGAGCGCGTGGCTGCAGTCTTCGGCGTCGAGGGTTTTGAGTTGTACGTGCACCACGCGCATACTGGGGCCGTGCAGCTGGAGCTAACCGATCCGGTGAGCTTGCTCGTCCCTGCCAGCGTCGCGGGGCTTTCCGAGTCGGCCGCTGTCTTCGCGCTCGCGCGGGCGTTTGCCAGTCTGGTCCGGGGACTGGCGTCGATCGAGCGCCTGGAGGCCGAAGAGCTTCGGCTGCTACTGGGGGCCGCCGCGCGCGGGGCCGACCCGTCGTTTGGCAACGGCACGCCTGACGAGGACTACCTCGCTTCGCAGCAGCGGCGTGTCGCCAAGGCCATGCCATGGCTCGGTCGCGGCGCTATCGAGGAGGCGGCACGCACCTACGCGAGCGCTCCGCCCGTGGACATCGTCGAGTGGAGGTTGCGCGCTCGCATGACCTCGGCGCGCGCGGCCGCCATCGTCTGCGACGACGTCGTTTCTGCGGCGGATTTCCTGGATCGTGC
>JANNWK010000215.1:0-1885 GCA_031408355.1 Myxococcales bacterium | reverse complement strand
GTGATACACGGTCACTGCTGAAAGCACCCGCCGCCGCTCCTTCCAGCCGTCTTTGGTATCGAGATGACCGGCCGGATGAATCTCTTTGGCATCTGTCGGATGGTGCGTTTCCGGGCGGTGATCTTTGGTGCTCTTGCGCATGTCCAGTTCGATCCAGTCAAACTTCCGGTACTGCTCCGCGTCATTCAGCCGGCGAAACGGCACCGGATACAGCCGCACCCACGAGCCGTCTGCTCTCACGCCTGCGGTGCAGACGGTCTCGCCGTATTTCCGCGAGAGCGTCGGGTACGTCTTCACGGTGATGAGAACGCGCTCCTTGCTCATGCTCCCTCACAGATGACGTGGTGCCAGTCGTTTCCCGAACTCACGCTCCAGCGCCTCAGCTACGCAATGGCGATGGCACTGCTCGGGTAGCCGCTCGTAACAGGTCAGCGCAACGCGTTCGCCGGACCGGACCCATTCCCTAATCTTGGCGAGGGCGGGCCCCTGCTGTGGCAGGCTCTCTCGCTCGTAGTCCGCGAACAGCGCGTCATAGTCCGCCTGTGTTTCCAGGCTCCGGCGCTGATCCGAGGCGATCCCCAGCTCGGGCAAATGTTCGTAGCGAATGCCGACGCCTTCGCAGCCCTTCGATAACGTGCCCTTGGAGAAGCCGTACTTGCGGCTGATCGCATTTCGACGGACGTCGCAGAGAATCGTGACTCCGGAACCGAGCAGCTCGTTCAGGTAGCTCTCGAGCGTTCGGCCCTCGTAGCCAATCGTGGCAATCGCTCCAGCCTCCAGCACAGGGTGAGCAGCCTTGATCCGTTGGAGTGCGGCATCGTCGCCACGGAGTACCCTCTCAGCGATTTCGCTCCGGGTCGCGTAGTACGGAAACCGTCGGTACGTCTCCGCGACCAATGCGTCGCCACGAAGCGCGCGATGGCCGCGTGCAAAAGCAGACAGGTGAAGCTCTGGCGCTCGACCGACGATCGCCTTGCCTTCGTCGGTCAGCTGCCAGTTGTGTTCGTCGTCTGCCAAGAGACCGCGCTCGACGAGCTTGCGGCGATCGGCGTACGACGTGAACGAGAAGGCGCCGAACTTATAGGGCACGAACTCGTATGCACGCGCAGCGCCTGGCTCCTGACAGTAGAGGAACAGCAGCTTTTGGAAGTCGAGGCTGCCCACGCGGCCGCCGAGTGCATCCAGAAGATTCAGAAGCTGCCGCTGCCGTTCAAACAGAAAGGGCACGGCCTTCTGGGATGCTCTGGCGACTGACAAGCTCATCGTTTCTTTCCTTGCCTGCCCTTGCGCGCAGCGGGCGACCGCTTGGCGAGTTGCTCAGTTGCGCCACCACCGCGAACCCACTCATCAACCTCGGACAGCTTGAACTTCCATAGCTTCCCGATCTTGTGCGCCGGCATGTGCTTGGCGTCGATCCACCGGTACACCGAATCCTTCGCCACGCCGAGGTGGGAGGCGACGTCATCGACGGAAACCCACGGCTCGGTCACGACGACTCCATGGGCTTGGGCGGCTGACGACATGCGAGCAGAGCGTATCAGCAGCGACGTCCACCGACAATAAGCGAGCAGAGTCGGTCAGGAGCTAAGTGGGCTGGTCACGCTCAGTCCAGGCGCGTCGCTGCTCCGCCCAGGTCCCGGCGTGCGCCACCGCCCTCAGCGCTCGCTCGCTCATCGGCTCCGCGCCGTCGACCGCTTCGAGCGCGAGCACGGCCACCTGCAAATCCGGCGCGAGCAGGAGAAGGTCGAGCAGCTGGGTCACTCGAGCCCGCGTGAGCCCCAGCTTACGCGCCACGGCGGCCCTGTCGGCGACGAGGCCCCGATCGACGGCGCCCTGCAGGTGGTGGGCGAGCGCGAGCATGCGGGCGACCTTCGCGGGGCGACGC
>JANNWK010000214.1:0-1814 GCA_031408355.1 Myxococcales bacterium | reverse complement strand
GGTAAGGGTGCGACTAGGGGGGGTGGAGCAGTTGCTGGAGGTCGGGCTCGTCGACCGTCGGGACATGCTCTACCGGATGCTGCTCGGTCGCGCAGCCATCGAGGGGCGCTTCGTGGTGGATGTGACGAAGCGCTACGTCCTCGGCGGCGCACCCAGCGCGCGCGGCGGGGCGACGAAGGGCAGTGAAGCAGTGAAGCCGTGAAGCCGAGCGATCACCCAGAGTATTTTCGGCTTCCGCCACCCCCTGGGCGCTCGCGCGAAAGTACGATTGTGCTGACCCGCGATGGTCGCTTCCTGCACGATGGCGAGGCGGTGACGCACCCCAACATGCGGCGGGCATTCGCGGCCTGGCTGCGCCGCCATCCCGACGACGGGCGGTACATCCTGGACAACGGCTACGACTGGACCTACGTCGAGGTCGAGGGAGCCGCGCATTTCGTCTCGGCCGTGAAGGCCAAGCACGACCTGCCGTACGCCGTTCTGCTCGACGATAGAGAGTTTGCTATCAAGCCAGAACGTCTCCGGTGCGAGGCCGACGGTCTGCTGAGCCTGGCCCTGCCCGACGGGGAGCGGGCGCGCTTCACACCGGCCGCCCAGCTTGAAGTCTCTCCCTGGCTGGCCGAGCGGGAAGGCCAGGTCGGCCTGCAGATAGTCGGCGAGTTTTGGCCGATCGAAGGCGCCGCGCCGCGGGCGTGATAAGCCTTCGACCCCATGCGAGTTCTGGTCGCCGATCGCCTCTCCGAGGGCAGCCTCGACGAAATGCGTACTTTAGGCGTAGAGGTGAGCTACGAGCCCGATCTCGACGCCGCCGCGCTTCCCGGCCGCCTCAGCGGCATCAATGTGCTCGTCGTGCGTGGGACCGAGGTGAGCAAGCTGGCCTTCGATGCGGGCAGCGCGCTCAACTTGGTGATTCGCGCCGGAGCTGGCGTCAAGAACATCGACGTCGCCACCGCCAGCGAGCGGGGGATCTACGTCGCCAACTGTCCGGGCAAGAATGCGTCGGCGGTGGCGGAGTTGACGTTCGCACTCATCGGCTGCCTCGATCGCCGGATCCCTGACGCCGTGGCCAGCCTGCGCGCTGGGCGTTGGGAAAAGAACGAGTTCGCTCGCGCCGTCGGGCTGCGCGGCCGTTCGCTGGGCATCTTGGGTCTGGGCCACGTGGGTCGGGCCGTGCTCAAGATTGCTCAGGCCTACGAGCTCTCATGCTTCGCTTGGAGCCGTTCGCTCACGTCGGCTAGGGCCAGCGAGCTTGGGGTGACGCGCGTAGCTTCGCCCACGGAACTTGCGAAGGTGTCCGATATCTTTAGTGTCCATTTGGAGCTGACGGAGCGGACCCGCGGCATCGTCGACGCTCGGCTCTTGTCCGAGCTTCGAAACGGCGCCTTCTTCATCAACACGGCTCGCGACGAGCTGGTGGATTATGACGCGCTTCTGGCAGTGTCAGTGCAGAAGAGCCTGCGCGTGGGCCTGGATGTTCTGCCCGACGAGCCGGAAACGCGCCACGCTACCTATCAGCATCCCATTCTCAAGAGCGATTTGGTCTATGCCCTGCCGCACATCGGCGCCTCGACGGATCAGGCGCAGGTTGCCATCGCCAACGAGACAGTCCGAATCTTGCGTAGCTTTCTCACCAAGGGTGAGGTGCCCAACGTCGTCAATATCGCCGAGAGCTCCTGGTCGCGTTACCAGTTGGTGGTGCGCCACGTCGACAAGGTAGGTGCCCTGGCGAACGTGCTGGCGGTGCTCAAGCGTCATGGCATCAATGTGCAGGAGCTGGACAACACGGTCTTCGAGGGCGCGCGCGCCGCCTGCGC
>JANNWK010000213.1:0-9503 GCA_031408355.1 Myxococcales bacterium | reverse complement strand
GCGGCGCCCGCCGCTTACCAAATCTTCGATCGCAACGGGAAGCCCTACCCGGTGGAGCTTCTGCCGTTCTCGCGTGTGCTTTCGACCCGCGCGCGGGTGACGGTGGACGATCTGGTGATCCGACGGCGGGATGGCACGTCCGTCAATCTTCGGGCCTTCGCAGCGCCGGTCTTCGACGCCGCCGGCAACCTGGCGCAGGTGATCGTCACCTTCACGGACATCACGCTCCAGGTGGTCGCCGAGCTGGCTCGCGTCTCCACCGAGGCGCGTCTGGCGCTCGCGGTCCAGCACGCCCCGAGCGTGGTCTGGTCCGTGGACAAGGAGGGTATCATCACTCTCTCCGAGGGGGCGGGCTTGGCGGCCTTGGGCGTTAAGTCAGGTCAGCTGGTGGGCCACAACGTGTTCGAGCTCTATGCAGAGCATCCCACCATCCCGGGTTTCATCCGCCGCGGCCTGCAGGGAGAGGCGGTGAACTACTCCGTGGAGGTGGGCGATGCCGCTTATGACACCTGGATCGCCCCGCTGCGCGACGCCACGGGCGCGCCGAACGGGTTCGCGGCGGTGTCGAACAACGTGAGTGAGCTGCGCCAGTTGCGGGCCACGGCCATGCACAATGACCGCGTGATCGCCATTGGCACGCTGGCGGCCAGCGTCGCCCACGAAGTGAACAATCCGCTCACTTACGTGATCCCCCACCTCGACGAGCTGCGCACAGATCTGGCGGAGCTGAAGGCGCACGCGCTGCCAGGGGCCGATGACGGACGAGCCCTGCGCGGGCATATCGAGCGCATGGAGTCGGATTTGGACACCGCGCAGCGCGGGGTCCAGCGGATCGCTGCCGTGATGCGCGAGCTCCGTACGTTCAGCCGCTCCGACTCTCGCAGCCAGGCGCCCGTCGATGTCGCTAGCGTGGTTCATTCCGTGCTGCGATTGGTCGGCAAGGAGGCCGAGGCGCGCGCCAGCCTCGTGCTGAACCTTCAAGCGGGGGCACGCGTCCTGGCCAACGACGCCAAGTTGGGTCAGATCGTCCTGAACCTGCTCATGAACGCTATCCAGGCCCTGCCAGGCAGCGGCGGGAGCGCTCACAGCATTGGGATCACGACCCGAGCCGACGCGACGCACGTGACCATCGAAGTGTCAGATAGCGGACCGGGCGTGCCCGAGGCCGAACGCCAGCGCGTGTTCGAGCCCTTCTTCACGAGCAAGGAAGTCGGCAAGGGCACCGGCCTCGGGCTGTTCGTTTGCCGCAACATCGTGCGTGATTTGGGCGGTGAGATCGAGATCACGGACCGCGTCGGCGGCGGCGCGGTCTTCCGAGTCATCCTGCCGGCGCTCGCGGGTGAGGAACCGGCGGTCACCGCTCCTCGGCAGGGTCAGCTCGTGAACCCGGGCAAGGGCCACGACCCTGTCGGCTCAATCCTTGTCATCGATGACGATCCGCTAGTGGTCGAGGCCCTGAGCCAAACCCTGCGCGCGTGTGGGCACACGGTCGCGACGGCGCTCGACGGCGAGCAGGGGTTGCGTTTGCTGCTCGCTGGGCAATTCGATGTCGTCTACTGCGATCTGATGATGCGCGGCGTATCGGGCATGCAGGTGGCCGCACGCCTTGGAACCGAGGCGCCCGCGCTGCTGGCCAAGGTCGTGTTCATGACCGGCGGCGCTTTCTCGCCGGAAGCCCGCAGCTTCGTGGCCGAACATCGCCAGCAATTGCTTGAGAAGCCGTTCGACGTAGCGGCTGACTGCCGGCTTCGGCTTGGCGCTAACGCTTGAAATGGGAGGCGAAGGGGTTGTTGGAGAAGCCCCCCGCCGCAGGTTGCTTGCCGGGAGCGGGCTTGACCGGCTGCGGTTTGGCGTTCGGCCTGCCCGCCTGTGGCCGCGCCTGGGGGCGCCCGAGTCCAGTCTCGGGGCCAGGCGTTGCGCCTGATTTACAGGTGAGCGCAATGCGACGGCGCTCGAGATCGACCTCAAGCACGCGCACGTTCACCCGGTCACCCAGCTTGACCGCCTCACTCGGATCCTTCACGAAACGGTCGGCCAACTGCGAGACGTGCACGAGGCCATCTTGGTGCACCCCCACGTCCACGAACGCGCCAAAGGCGGTCACGTTGGTGACCACGCCCTCCAGGCTCATACCGACCCGGAGATCCTCAAGCGTGCGCACGTCGTCCCTGAATTTCGGTGGCTGGAACTGCTCGCGAGGATCGCGGCCCGGTCGGAGTAGCTCCTTGAAAATGTCGTCCAGCGTAAAATCGCCAACGTCGCCGACCGTGTAGCGCGCCCGGTCGATGCCCCGCAAGAGCTCGGCATTGCCTACCAGCGACACGACGGGAACGCCCAGATCTTTCGCGATGCGCTCGACCAAATCATAGCGCTCCGGATGAACGGCGCTCGAGTCGAGCGGGTGCTCTCCGCCCCGGACACGCACGAAACCTGCCGCCTGCTCGTAGGTTCTGGGCCCCATGCCCGGCACCTCGAGCAGCGCTTTGCGGCTCTTGAACGCGCCCTTCTCGTTCCTATGCTGAACGATGCGTTTGGCCAGGCTCGCGCCCAGACCGGCCACGCGTGACAGCAAAGAAGCGCTCGCCGTGTTGAGCTCGACGCCCACGCCGTTCACGCAGCTTTCCACGACCTCGTCCAGCTTCTTGGCCAAGAAAGCCTGAAACACGTCGTGCTGGTACTGCCCGACGCCAATGCTCTTCGGGTCGAGCTTCACCAGCTCGGCCAGCGGATCCTGGAGTCTCCGCGCGATGCTGATAGCGCCGCGAATCGTCAGGTCAAGCTCCGGGAACTCTTCCCGGGCCACGTCACTGGCCGAGTAGATGCTGGCGCCGGCCTCACTCACGCTCACCACGAAGGGCAGGCCGTCCTTGACCAAGCCGGCTTCCTTGAGCAGCTCGCGGGCGAAGCTCTCTGTCTCGCGCCCATGCGTGCCGTTGCCCACCGCGATAGCGACAATGGGGTGGCGTGCGAGCAAGCCGAGCAGGGTCTTCTTGGAGCGCTCCACAGCGTTGTCCCCCTGCACCAAGTAGATGGTGTCGTGCTCCAGCAGCTTGCCCGTCTCGTCGACGACGCTGCATTTGCAGCCCGTGCGCTGCCCCGGATCGATGCCGAGCACGTAGCGAGTACCGAGCGGCGCTGAGAGCAGCAGTTCACGCAGATTATTAGCGAAAACGTCGATTGCGGCGCGGTCAGCCGAGAGCTTCAGTTCGACCCGGACGTCGACCTCCACGGAGTGCACGAGCAGGCGCGACACCGCATCCTTCACGGCCAGCCTCATCTGCGGCGCCCACGGCGAGGCCGCGCGGACGCGACCCGAAAGCGTGCGCTCGCACAGGGCCTCCTTGTCGATGCTGAGCGCCGCGCGCAGTACCCCTTCGGTCTCGCCACGCCGGATCGCCAGATAACGATGCGAAGGGATCTGCGCGAGCGGCTCGGCGAAGCTCGCGTAAGCGTCGAATTTCGTGACCTTCTCCAGGTGCTCAGCGGTCTTCTGCACCTCGATCTGCCCCTCGCGAAAGTAGCTCTCGCGAGCGTGCCGACGCACTTCGGCGTCTTCGGCCACGCGCTCGGCGACGATATCGCGCGCGCCAGCCAGCGCCGCCGCGACATCCGGCACTTCCTTCTCCGCGTTCACGAACGCGGCTGCCGAAAGCTCGGGCTCCGCCCCGTCCAGCTGCGCCCAAAGCAGCTCGGCCAGCGGCTCAAGCCCCCGCTCCTTGGCGATGACAGCGCGAGTGCGACGCTTCGGCTTATACGGCAGGTACAGGTCCTCGAGCTCGGCCTTGGTGAGAACGCCGCGCAGCTTGGCCTCGAGCGCCGGCGACAGCTTGCCCTGGCTCTTGATCTCCGCGAGCACGCTGCTGCGCCTGGCCTCAAGCTCCGCCAAATAGGTGCGACGCTCGTCGATATTCCGGATCGCCACCTCGTCAAGCCCCCCGGTGGCCTCTTTCCGGTAACGAGCGATGAAGGGCACAGTCGCGCCTTCGACCAACATGCCCACGACAGCTCGCACCGAGCTAGCTGGCAAGTTGAGTTCCTTGGCGACACCAGGAACGGGGTCGAACGGGAGCGGGACTGACTCGGGAGCGCTCGTCATTGCGAGTTCCTCGCTGCACGGCGAGCACGAGCCTCCAGCGCGGCCAAGGAGGACGCCCCAAGATGGGCCGCGGCCGCGAGGTTGTCCGCATCGACATCGTCGGCCCGGACATTGACCTCCTCGACGTCGAGGGGACCCTCGTTGGGCGTATCCTCGAAGCTCAGCACGTGGTCGAACAGGTTGTCGGGGTTGGCGAATTCCGCAGCTTGCGGGCCCAATTCCGCGCCTCGCAGCGCCCGCACGCCCACGCGCATGGCCTCGTTGAGGGTCGCTTTGACGCCGTCACCCTTGGCGGCGTTAGCGGAGATCACCACAACGGAAGGGTCGAGCCTCAGCTTTCTTCGCAGCTGAGCGGGCAGGAGCGCGCCCGGCACGTCCTGTTTGTTCGCCTGCACTATCAAGCTCACCGGCTCGGTGCGCCGCTTGATGGACGCCCGAAGTCGCGCAAACGTCCGCTGCGTGTCGGGGATCGCTTCCGGGCTCGAGTCGCACACGAACACGAGCACGTCCGCCATGGCCACCAGGGGCCGACGCCGGTAGTTGCGCTCGATCTGCCCGGGCACCGTGATGAGCTGAAAGCGGAGGCCCACGCCGGCGCGCTCCGGCCCCTGGATCTCGAGCCAATCGAAGAACATGGTTCGGCCCTTCAACTCCGCGGGCGTCACGATGTCGCTGCGACGGCCAGGCGGGATGAACTCGTGCACGCGCTTGAGGTTCGTCGTCTTGCCCGCGAAGCCCGGGCCGTCGTAAACGATGCGCACCACGTGGCACATCCGCTCCGCATCGAAGGACGCCATGAGCGTTGCTAACGCGGGCAAGGTAAGAGCCGCAAGTGCGGCGAGCGCAGCGTGGCGGGCACGGCGACCGTCGCGCGCCCATCTGCCTCATGATCCCGGAGATTTACAGCTGACACCTCGTTTGATACCTTGAGGCATGAGTTACGGCGCGCCCCCGCCCGGCCCAGGCGGCTATGGGCCGCCTCCCGGAGGTTACGGTCCCCCCGCGCCGGGCTACGGTCCGCCCGCCGGCGGCTACGGCTACCAGGGTTCCCCGGGGTACGGCGCGCCGCTCGTCATCTTCTCGGACAAGAAGCGCAGCACGGGCTTCTTGCTCGCCTACCTCCTCGGCTACCTCGGTGTCGATCGCTTCTACCTCGGACAGGTGGGCTTGGGCATGCTCAAGCTCTTGACCTGCGGTGGGCTTGGCATCTGGTACATCATTGACTTGGTGCTGCACGCACTCGGCGAGGCGAAGGACAGCGAGGGTCGACCGCTGCGTCCCCCCGAGCTGGTCCTGGGCACGCCCACGGTCAACGGCAACCATGTGCTCTTGGCCGGCGCGCTGGGCGGCCAACTGGGCCTCGATCGTTTCCTGCTTGGCCACACCGGTCTCGGCGTCCTGAAGCTGGTGACGTGCGGCGGCTTTGGCATCTGGCAAATGGTGGACTTGATCTTGATAGCGACAGGCAGCCTGCGTGACGCGCAGGGCAATTCCTTGCGCTGGCGCTGAAGCAAGACGGTTCGGGAACGTGCTAGGACTCAGGCTGCCATGTTGGCCCAACGAGATCCGACCGCCACAGATCAACTCGACACCCACCACAAGGCCCTGGCCATCAACCTTGATGCCAGGCGCTACGGCACCTTCGCCGAGATCGGCGCGGGGCAAGAGGTGGTGCGCTGGTTCTTCCGCGTCGGCGGCGCGGCCGGCACCATCGCCAAGAGCATTTCCGCCTATGACATGGCGGTAAGCGACGCCATCTACGGTCAGACGCAGCGCTACGTCGCGCGGCAGCGGCTCGAGAGCATGCTCGACTACGAGCACGACCTGAACCTGAAGCGGCTACGCGAAGCGCGCGGCGATACGACCTCGTTCTTTGCCTTCGCGGACACCGTCTCGGCGCGCAACTTCAAGGGCACCAACGAGTGTCACGGTTGGATGGGCGTGAAGTTTCAAGCTCACCCGCGCGATCAAGACAGTGAGCTCATCATCCATGTGCGCATGCTGGACACGGAGAACGCGCTGCAGCAGGAGGCGCTCGGGGTCATCGGCGTCAACCTGCTGTACGGAGCCTTCTTCATGCACCACGACCCGGACAGGCTCGTGGAGTCCTTGCTCGACAACCTGACGACGCAACGCATCGAGATCGACATGATCGAGTTCTCGGGCATCGAATTCCGACACGTGGACAACCGCGTGATGAGTCTGAAGCTCGTTCAGCTTGGCCTGTCTGGCGCAGCCATGTTCGGCCCCGACGGGCAAGTCTTGCAGCCGTCCGAAGTCCTCTACAAGAAGCCGGTACTGGTCGAGCGAGGCAGCTTTCGACCCGTCAGCAACGTGAACATCGACATTCTCCGCAGCGCGCGCGAGGCGTTTTCGAAGTCGCTCGGAGGGGAGGACGACATCGTCGAGCTTGCCGAGATCACCATGCGAAACCTGATAGTCGGCGGACAGATCGACTATCGGGATTTCCTGGCGCGCGCCGATGTGCTGGCGGCCGCCGGAAAGACCGTACTCATCTCCGACTATTTTCAGTACTACCGCTTGGCTTCCTACCTGAGGAAACACACCACGCGCCCGATAGCCATCACGCTAGGCGCGGGCAGCCTGCTCAATCTTTTTGACGAGAAGTACTACGCGGATCTCGATGGCGGCATCCTCGAGTCGTTCGGTCGCCTGTTCAAGAACGATCTCAGGCTCTACGTGTACCCGTTCCTGGATCCGGAGACGCAGGAGCTCACCACGGTCGAGACCATCAAGGTCGCTCCGGAGCTGCAGAAGCTCTACGGCCACCTGGTGGACCGAGGCTGCATCCTGCAACTTCATAGCTATGACGCCGCCTGCTTGAAGATCTTCTCTCGCGACGTGCTGGAGCGCATCAAGAGCGGCGACAGCAGCTGGGAGGGCATGGTGCCCAAGGAAATCGCCGAGATCATCAAGCAGCGCGGCTTCTTCGGGCACAAGCGCAGCCCAGCGTCCGCACCCACGGCCGAGCCTGCCGCACGTCCGCGCCAGCAGAATTGACGCGCCCGCGCCCGCGACTAGCTCACGGCGCGTTCAGCCAGCGCCAGGGCTCCGGCGATGCCGGCGAGCTGCCCGAGCTGGGGCGCCACCACATACTTGTCGATGCCCGAGAGCACCGATTCTGCTTGAACGTAACCGGCCAGCGCGCGCTGCAAGTGGCCGCGCACCAGCGGGAGCAGGTGCGGCGGCTGCATCACGCCGCCGCCGACGATGAGGCGGTCCGGCGAGAGCACCAAGACCAAGCTGCACAGGCCCGAAGCGATGTAGCGCGCTTCCAGATCCCAGGCGGGGTGGTCTACCGGCAGCGTTTCGGCGCGCTTTCCCCAGCGCTTTTCCATCGCAGGACCGCAGGCCAGCCCCTCCCAGCAGCGCCCGCCGTGGAACGAACAGAAGCCTTCGAAGGCCGTGTCGTCGAGCTCTCGCGGCACCAGCAGGTGGCCCATCTCGGGGTGGACGAGGCCATGCGTGAGCCGACCGCCGACCAGAGCGCCACCGCCGATGCCCGTGCCGATGGTGACGTAGATGGCGGTCTCTAGCCCCTGGGCTGCGCCCCAGCGGGCCTCGCCCAGCACGGCGCCGTTGACGTCCGTGTCGAAGCCAACCGGCACGCCCAACGCTTTGTGGAGGGGCCCGACGATGTCGGCGTTGCCCCAGCCCACTTTCGGGGTCGTGGTGATGTGCCCGTAGCTGGGCGCGTCACGATGCAGCTCGATGGGTCCGAAGCAGCCGACACCGAGCGCTGCGATCTTTTGCTGGGAACGGAAGAATTCGATGCATCGACCCAGGGTTTCATCGGGCGTAGTCGTCGGAAAGCGAGCCTGTGCTCGCAGATCCTCCGGTCCGGTACCGACTGCACACACGAACTTGGTTCCGCCCGCTTCGATAGCTCCGTACAAAGACATTTGGCGCCATCATGGCACGATCGAGGGACGGCTGCCGGTCAAGACCGCTACTGACCAGTCAGGCAGTACTGGTCACGTGACAGCTTAAGGGCCCTCCCGCTCCAGCTAGGGCTTGAGCCAGCGACCGATGCGCGCGCAGGCCTCAGCGATCCGCGGCGGATCTTCGATAAGGGCGAAACGGAGGTAGCCTTCGCCGCCCGCACCAAAGCCAATCCCTGGCGCGGCCGCCACATGGGCCCGTTCGATGAGATCCAGTGCAGCTGCCATGGACCCGCTGGCGCGACGCTCCGCCGGCAACTGGGCCCAAACGAACATCGTGCCGCTCGGCTCAGCCACGGAGGTCCAGCCGGCGGCGCGCAGACCCGCCACCAGCGAAAGCGCGCGGCCGCGATACATTTCACGCAGCTCAGCGGCGATGTGGTCGCCATGCTCTAGCGCCCACGCCGCGGCGTATTGCAGCGGCGCGAACGTCCCGTAGTCGAGGTACGTCTTCATGTGCGCGAGAGCTGCCACCAAGCGCTGGTTGCCGACCATGTACGCGATGCGCCAGCCAGGCATGTTGTAGCTCTTCGACATCGAGAAGACCTCGACCGCGAAGGCCTTCACCTCGTCGCGAGGCACTCCGCAATCGAAGATGCTGGGGGCGAACGGCGTGCGAAAGTCCAGATCCGCGTAGGCGAGATCGTGCAGAAACAGCGCGCCGGAGCGCTGCACCACCTGGACGAGCGCTGTCATTTCGTCGCGAGTGATCACGCGCCCGGTAGGGTTCTGAGGGTAGTTGGCGATGACAAGCTTGGGCCGCTTGCCCCGCGCCTCCACCCGCGCAATGGCCGCGGCCACGGCCGCCGCAGGCGCAATATCGTCGCGAGCTGCGTAGAACTCCACCTCCGAGCCCGCGATGCGCGGCGCGCCCGCGTGGATCGGATAACACGGGTCAGGCGCGATCGTGACGTCCCCGGGGCCAAGAATGGCAAAGCACAGGTGGCTCATGCCCTCCTTCGCGCCCATCGTGACGATGACTTCACGGTCAACGTCCAGCACGGCGCCGTAGCGGCGCTCATACCAAGCCGCGCAGGCCCGCCGCAGCTCCGGCAAGCCGCGCCCTGGGTGATAGCGGTGGTTCTTGCCGATGTCGGCGGTCGCGTGCAGAACCTTGACGATCTCGGGCGGCGTGGCGTGGTCGGGGTTACCGAGCCCGAGATCGATCAGGTCGGCGCCCGCCGCCAGCACACGCGCCTTGGCGGCATCGGTGGTGACGAACGCGTAGGGGGGCAGAGCATCTGCGCGCGGGAAAGACCAAGCAGGTTCGGGATTCGTCATGATCCTGAGCGGCGCCCTCATTATCACGAACCCAAGCCTTGGACAGGCCGAAAGGCCACCTCAGCGCCGAAAGCCGCGGCGAAAGCGCTGGGAAGGCCTGGGGCTCGCCTCCCCACCCCGTCGGCCGCCCCCGGTCCCGGCCCCCGCATGCTAGCCCTGGGAGC
>JANNWK010000212.1:0-7543 GCA_031408355.1 Myxococcales bacterium | reverse complement strand
AACAACGGGCACTGTACGAGATTGTCCTCGATGCTCAGGAAAAGGCGATCGCTCGCGCTGTCGTCGGCGCCACCCTCGATGACGTTCACGAAGTGTCGGTAGCCGTCATCACTCAAGGACTGCTCGACCTCGGACTCGTTGAGGGGCCGCTTGCGCTGGCGCTCTCGGAACACCGCTACAAACCTTATTATATGCACAAGTGCAGCCATTGGCTGGGAATGGACGTGCATGACGTGGGAGCCTACTATCGGGAGGGCAAAGGGCGGCCGCTTGCGCCCGGTGTCGTGCTCACGGTGGAGCCCGGTATCTACGTTTCAGAGCAGGCCTCGGGCGCTGCGGAGCGCTACCGCGGCATCGGTATTCGTATCGAAGACGACGTGTTGGTGACGGAGGGTGGCAACGAGGTCATCACATCCGCGATTCCGAGAACGGTGGATGCAGTCGAGCAAGCCTGCCAGCGCTAGGCGAATTGCCTGGTTCCTTGGCTTGGTTTTGGCGCGCTCTCCGGGCGTGGCCAACGCCCAAGCCCGGCCGGAGGAGTCGCCGTCGACGGGCCCATCCGTGCGCCCCGCGCGGACCTTGCAAACGCGCGAGGGCTATCAGCATTGGTTCGGCGGCGCGTACGCGGGCCGCGGCCTGCGTCTCAACAACCCGTATCGCCTCCGCAGCGTCCTTGGCGACGACGCAGAGTCCTGGTCGCTTGGCGCTACGTATCTGGATCTGCACTTGGCGCGCACGTTCAGCGAACCCGACACACTGGAACACGGCGTCGCTTGTCACTTCTCGATCGCGACGGACGGCGTCCGTCAGGAGGTCGTGACTCCGTCCTATCTGCTTCTGCAACGCTTCGATGGACGTTTTCTTGGCTATGCGCGAGCCGGTATTCCGATTGTGCTCGAGCCTGACGCCAGTTTGGGGCTGGAGGCGGGGGTTGGCGCCGCATACTTTCTGAGCGCGAGCCTAGGTATTGGAATGGAGCTCGATCTGAGCCTATTTTATGGTGCCGCGACCATCGAAAAGCCCATCACCGTGATCCCGATGCTGTCGCTCGCCGTCGGGCTAGTCTTTGACTGGGAGCAGTTGCCTTGAAGCGTCCACAAAGCTCGATGCTGAAACTCGCGCTAGCTTGCGTTGCGCTGGCATTCTGCGCGGCGCCGGTGCCGGGGGACGTCGGCGGCTGCGGGCAAGAGGCGCAAGAACTGGATTCGGTGACCTTCTTCGGTACGAAGCAGAGTATCGAGTGCGAGAATTGCCGGGAGTGTGGCCTCGGGACGGCCGCTTGCCAGCGAGCATGCGGCGGCACATTGGTCCAGACCATGTTCCCCGAGGACTGCGTCCCGCTCGTGCATGATGGCGAGGTTTGCCTACGCGCGCTGCTAATGGGTAGCTGTGAGGATTATCGCGGCTACATGAGCGATCTTGCTCCGACGGTACCGACGGAGTGCAACTTCTGTCCCGTGCAAGGCGCACCATGAGCCTCGTCGCTTGGATGACGGCTGCGCTCGTGGCGGTTTGCGTGGGCTGCGCATCGCTGCCGACCCTCACCGAGCGTCCCGAGGACTATCGGCTCTACCGCAGTTCCCGTGTCGCTCCGACGCTGGAGGAGCGCCTGCGTGCGGCGGACCGCTACCTGCGTGAGGTAGGCGAGAGTCCTCGACGTAAGCCGCTCCTCGCTTGGTTTGAGCGCGAGGAGGCCGGCTACTACCGCCGTGCATTCGGCAACCTGCCACGCCTTCACGCCTACCTGGCAGCCTTGCCTCAAGGGCCGCACGCTGCCGAAGTTGAAGCGCGCATTGCCGCCCTTTCATCGCGCAGTCAGCGGCGCATGGCCGCACGTAGTCGCGACGACCAACGCATTCTCGACACCCAAGCTCAGCTCGCTCGCGCCGACGCCACGCGACGCGAGTTCGTCGCTGCGCTTAAGGGGTGGGTCGAGCGGCTTGCCAGCATCCAGACGTTCGGCGAACCAACCTCGGAGTTGACGCACCAAACGATATTTGCGTTTCGCCTGAGCCCGCCCCAGGGCAGTTGCAAGGGAGACGCCTGCCGCAAACTCATGGAGTTCACGTTCGATGTTCCCGCTGAGGGGCGGCTCGTCTCGCGAGTCGCCCTGCTCGAGGTACAGCTCGAGTTGGAGCGCGGGCTCATCAGGCGTGCGCGCCTGGCCGGACCGGAGCTGTGGACGCGTCTGGGGGAGGCGCTTTCGCTGCAAGCTCGGCCGAACCCAAGTGCCGCCGAACGCACCGACGCGCTGAATCGCTCAAGCTGGGTGATCCGCTCGGTGCTCGAGCCGGTCCTGCCGGCTGCGGAGTGCGACGTGAAGGTCGAAGTGCCGCTGGTACTAGAAAGGGCGTGCCGAGGGCTAAGGGTCCGCGTGTTGGCGGGGGCCGGCCCGTCGGATGATGACGTGCTGGAGGTCGCCCCCTTGGCCCGCTGAGCTAGGCTGCCCCCAAATGTTTGAGGCGCCGTTGATCCCCTACGTGACCCTGTCCGATTTGACGCTGGTGCCGGCTGACCTCTTGGGCGGTTTTCCGCAGTCTCCCATTTCGCTCAAACCGTTCGGCATGCTGGTGGCGCTTGGCGTTTACCTGGGCGCCTACTTGAGCCTTAGGCGTGCCCGCCGGTTTGGGATTGACGAGCGTGCTCTCTCCTCCTTCATTCTCTGGGTGGTGGGCTTTGGCTTCCTGGGCGGGCACGTGCTGGATCTCGTCCTTTATTATCCGGAGCGACTGCGTGACGATCCGCTGTCGATTTTTCGCCTATGGGACGGGCTTTCCAGCTTCGGGGGTTTTACGGGAGGCATTGTGGCGATGGCGTGGTGGCGCGCGCGTCACCGCGTGCCGTTGCTCCCGTACGTCGACACGATGGCCTACGCCTTCCCGCTGGGCTGGGTCTTCGGACGCGCAGGGTGTTCCGTGGCCCACGATCACCCTGGGATTCTTAGTGATTCCTGGTTGGCCGTCGAATACCCGGGGGGCGGACGCTTCGACCTCGGACTGCTCGAGATGCTCATCACGATCCCAATAGCCCTCGCGTTCTTGTGGCTAGGCAGGCAGCCCCGACCCTGGGGGTTTTTCATCGCGTTGCTCTGTATCGCCTACGCGCCGCTGCGCTTCGCGCTCGACTTTCTGCGTGAGCGTCAGGCTGTTGCGGGTGACGTGCGAGGCGCCATAGACCCGCGCTATGGCTACCTCACGCCCGCGCAGTGGGCGTGCTTCCTGCTGTTGGCGCTCGGCCTGGTGCTGCTCGTGCACGTGCTGCGTGGGACGAATGCTGGGCGTGGCTTTGAGCGACCGCTCGTGCCTGACATGTTCCGTCCGTCGGCTGTCGTGACGTCAGATTCGGATACGTAATGCCGCCTGGAACACTTCGGCGCGCAGTGGGAGCCGTCCGGGTGTCTCGCCATCCATATCGATCAAGACCTCTGTAGACGGGCT
The DNA here is from genome assembly GCA_031408355.1 of Myxococcales bacterium. GTDB lineage: Bacteria > Myxococcota_A > Polyangia > Polyangiales > Polyangiaceae > PMG-095. Next base: position 4,106 of record JANNWK010000212.1, on the reverse strand, counting down.
CAGAGCCTCGGCCTCGATAAGCTTGCCTCGAGTCACGGTGACGCCCGGCTGTCCGAGGTGTGAACCCCTGTAGATGTGCCGCGCCAGGGCGATGCCCTGGACACGAGTAAGATCGTGTAGCGCCACGACGTCGAGGAGGCCGTCGGAGGGATCGGCCCCGGGCGCGATGAGCATTCCGCCACCGAAATACCGGCCATTCGCTAGAGCCACGTTGAGGACCGGGGCTTCAAGGCAGACCCTGCCGTCCACCCGCACTCGGACCGAGGCGTTGCGATAGGCGAGCATGGCGCGGAGCGTTCCTAGAAAGAACGCGGCCCTGCCGCCGATCCACTTCGGGCTCGAGTTGACGATGCGGTCGGTCAGGCCGCCGATGCCGAAGCTCGTGATGTTGACGAACGCTCGTCGGAGCGGCGTCCCATCGTGACCCGTGACAGAGAGTACGCCGAGGTCGAGCGGACGAGGCGTAGCAGCGAGCAGCCGCGCGGCCGCCTCTTCGACTGAGTCGCCAACGCCGAAAGTGCGTCGGAAGTCACCCCCCGTGCCTGACGGGATGATGGCCAGGTCGGGACCCGTCTCGAGGGAGCCATCACCGCCTAGGTAGCCCTGCGAGGCGTCGTTGAGCGTCCCATCCCCTCCGACAATGACCACGCACTCGACCCCATCCCGGCGGGCCAGTCGTACGAGTCGGCCGGCGTCACCCGGCCCCTGGGTGTGAACCACCTCAGGCTCCGAGCCCGCTATAGTAAGCGCACTAATGATGGCCGCTTTTTTGCGCGCTGCGCCGCCACTGGCCGCCGCCGGGTTGAGGATGACGCGGAGATGCACGACGGCGAATCTACTCGCACCCCTGGCTCCCCGTCCCCCTCGGAGCACCGTCGGCCAACTGGCCGACGGTGGCGAGATCGTGTTGCGGCACTTGAACGCCGAATGCACGAAAGATATCGTCGTCGCCGGGTTCTGTCCGCTCGTCGGCGAGCAGACGGTTCGCCGTATCTCACGATAGTACGATAGGAACGTTGACCAGATGGCGACCGAGGACGCACGCAAGCTCTTTGTCGCAGGCTTGCCCGAGTCGATCACGGAAGAAGCTCTGCGTGAGATTTTTGAAGCGACGGGTGGGAAGGTAACCGATGTGAGTCTGCCGCGTGATCGCGCCACCGGGCGAGCACGTGGCTTTGGCTTCGTAACGTTTTCCGCCCCCGAGGAGGCTGCAGCGGCGAGGGACGCGCTGGATAGCTCGCTTCAAGCCGGGCGCCCGATCTCGGTGCGGCCGTTCTCTTCGGAAGCGCCACGACGCGAGGTCGGCGCACCGTTCCGCGAGGGCGATAGTGGCGGCTCCGCAGCAGGCCCAGCTGCCGCACAGGAAGACCGCACGCTGTACGTCGGCAATCTTCCGTACGACGTGAGTCAGCAGGACGTGACTCAACTGTTCACGGACAATGGGGCTGCGGCGCCGGTTCGCATCCATCTTCCCGTAGGTCCCGATGGACGCATGCGGGGCTTCGGCTTCGTCACTTGCGCGTCCGCAGAGGCGGCCAACCAGGCGCTGCTTACGCTTCGCAATCTGGACGTCCGCGGTCGTCGTTTGATGGTGAACATCGCTCACCCCCGTGGGGAGCGCCCCGCGACGTCGGGGCCGCGACCGCAGCGCGACGGTGGCTGGACGGGCGGCCCAGAGGCGCGTTTCCCGCCGGAGACTCCCGCGGGTGACGCGTCGGTTCGCCCGACGGACGCCCGCCGCGCCCGAACCTTCGGGCCCAGTGCCCCGCCCGGAGGGGCCAGCGACTGGGACGATAAGAAGAAGAAGAAGGGCGGAGCGAGCGGGGCCGGACGGAAGGGTGGCGCCGGGGATGCGGGTGGCCGGCGTGAGCGCGGCGGCGGCGGGCGGCAGTGGGGCGATCCGGACGATGAATAGCCAGCTCGCGCGGCGCTCGGATCGCCGCCCGCTGCGCATATCGCGTTGGCTTAGGTCGGCGGGCCGGCCCTTGGGTGCGGGGCGCATTGCGTCCGAACCAAGCCACGTGCTACGAACGCCCTCCCTGTGGTGGACAGCTGAAGCCGCTTCTCTGTGGCCTGGTTGACTCCCATCATCCCCCCCCGATTCGATGATCTTCGACTGGCTATACGGCCTGTTCTCGAGCGACCTGGCCATCGACCTCGGCACGGCCACGACCCTGATCTATTCAAAGGGTAAAGGTATCGTGAGTTGCGAGCCGTCCGTGGTGGCGGTTCAGCGTGACGCTCGCGGGCAGCAGCGCGTTTTGGCTGTGGGCCGGGAGGCCAAGGAGATGTTGGGGCGCACGCCTGGAAACATCCAGGCCATTAGGCCGCTACGCGACGGGGTTATCGCCGACTTCGAGCTGACCGAGGCCATGCTTCGCTACTTCATTCAGCGAGCAAACAACCGCCGGACGTTGGTCAAGCCGCGCATCATTATTTGTGTGCCGTTTGGAATCACTGAGGTGGAGAAGCGTGCGGTCAAGGAGAGCGCCGAGAGCGCTGGCGCGCGCGAGGTCTACCTGATCGAAGAGCCGATGGCGGCGGCCATCGGTGCAGGCTTGCCGATCACCGAGCCGAGCGGCAACATGGTCGTCGACATTGGCGGCGGCACAACGGAGGTCGCCGTGATTTCCTTGGCCGGTATTGTCTATTCGCAGAGCGTGCGGGTCGGCGGAGACAAGATGGACGAAGCCATCACCGCCTACATGAAGCGCAAATACAACCTGGCCATCGGTGAGCAGACGGCCGAGCGTATCAAGATCACTATCGGCAACGCGTATCCGCTCGAACAGCAGCTCACGATGGAGGTAAAGGGTCGCGACATGGTCGCTGGCGTGCCCAAGACCGTCACGGTCAACTCGGACGAAATCCGCGAAGCACTGGCCGAGCCTCTCAACGCGATTGTCGAGGCGGTGCTGCTTGCGCTCGAGCGGACGCCGCCTGAGCTCGCTGCCGACATTGTCGACAAGGGCGTGGTGCTCACGGGTGGCGGTGCCTTACTCAAGAACATCGATGTCTTGCTGCGCGAAGAGACGGGTCTGCCGGTGATGGTGAGTGACGACCCCATCAGCTGCGTCGTGCTCGGTAGCGGCAAGGCGCTCGATCACATCGAACTTCTGAAAGAAGTCACGATCGGTTGAGGCCCTCGCCGTGGGCTCATTCAAACGCATTCGAGACACCGCGATCGTAGTGCTCCTGCTGTCGGTGCCGTTCTTCTTCTTGAGGGCGAGCATCCGCAGTCCGGAAGACATGAATCCGGTGGTTTCGGCGATGGCGCGCATCGGCGCGCCGCTCGAGTATTTCGCGGCGGCCCTGGCGCGCGGCGTCTCCAGCTTCGTGAGTCAGTACGTGTACCTGGTGGACGTGAAACAGGACAACAATCGACTCGCCTATGAGAACGCGCGCCTTGCCGCGCGTGTGCGCGAACTCGAGCAGGCGCAGGCCGACAATCGGCGGCTCCGTCGGTTGCTCGGGCTTCGCGATACCATCCCGCACGAGATGGTGAGTGCAGTCGTCGTGGGCAAGAACACCACCGAATTCTTTCGCGTTGCCCACGTCACCCTGGACAGCCCGAACGCGGCGATTCGCGTGAATATGCCGGTGATCGCGCTCGATGGAGCGGTGGGTACGGTTCAGCGCGTGGCCGGGGAGAAGATCGACGTCGAGCTAACCATCGACAGTGGATTCGCCGTCGATGTCGTCGTCGAGCGCACCGGTGCTCGCGGCTTCGTGAGCGGGAAGGGGGACGGATCGCGCTATCCCGTCAGGGTCGAATGGGCACAGCGCAGCGATGAAGTTGACGTTGGCGATGTGCTCGTGACGAGCGGCGTCGGCTGTCGTTTTCCCAAGGGCATCCCGGTTGCCCGGGTCAAGAACGTTGAGAAGAAGGAGTTTGGTATCTATCAATCCGTGGTAGCCGAACCCACCGTCGATTTCTCGAGGCTCGAGGAAGTCCTGATCATCCTGACGGATGTGAAGGATTGCGACAACGGCACGGTCGCTGGGCGACGCGGCAAGGGCAAGGGTGGCTGACGGATGAGGAGCGCGGCGTACTTGGGCGTTGCCGTCCTACTCCTGCTCCTGCAGTCGAACCTGTTCCGAATCCT
>JANNWK010000211.1:0-6831 GCA_031408355.1 Myxococcales bacterium | reverse complement strand
ATCACGTCCTCTAGCGTCGCTAGCGATCCATCGTGCATATAGGGCGCGCTCACCCCCACATTTCGCAGCGTGGGCACCTTGAACTTGCCGAGGTCGGAGGGTTTGAGCGTGATCTCCGTTCGACCCTCGTCGGGGTCCGTGGCCAGGATGCCGTTGTTGCGGAAGGCATTGTTGGTTAGGTTGAAGCCCACGTGGCAGTGAAAGCACTCGCCCGCTTCACCGTTGAACACGGCCTCGCCGCGCAATGCTTCTTCGTTGAGTGCCGTGGGGTCGCCGCGCAGGTAGCGGTCGTAGGGGCTGCTGGCGCTGACTAAGCTGCGAACGAAGCTCGCGAGGGCACGCGGGATGGTGTATTCGGACGCCGGCTCTGCGTAGGCGTCGTTAAATGCCTTCGCCATGGCCGGGTCCGCCGACAAGCGCTCGGCCACCTCGGCGATTGTGATATCCATCTCGAGCGGGTTCTTGATCGGGCCTACCGCCTGGATCTCCAGGCTCGCGACACCGCCGTGCCAGAAGAAGCTGGTACCCCAGGCGAGGTTCACCAGCGCCGGCGCGTTCCGGCTTCCGACCCGACCCTCCACGCCCGTGCTCAGCGGATTCGGGTCCGCGAACGCGTTGACCTGCAGGTGACAACTGGCGCATGCAACATCCTCGGTGCGCGAGAGACGCTCGTCGTAAAAAAGCGCACGGCCCAGCGCGATACGCTGTTTCGTCGGCAGGTTGTCGATTGGCGCCGGCAACGGGGGGAAGTCCTCCGGCGTCGCGATCGCTGCCTCCGGCGTTGCGCTCGGCTCCGGCTCCCCGGAGGGGGCTTCGCCGCTACCACAGCCCCAAAGGAAAGCGGACAGCAACCCGAGCCGTGCACGCTGACCAAGCGGACTCATTGGAGGCTGAACACCTGGTTGGTTTCCAGGTTGTCAGGGATCCAGCCGTCCGGAACCGTGTGCTTCCCGGGTGGCAGATTGGGCGCTGGATAAGCCAGCAAACGCTCGATATCCAGGACCAACGCCGGACCGGTTCCTTCGGCTGACACGGTCAGCGTGCCAGAGACGGCGACGTCGGCGAACGCGGGCTGATAGCCCACGTGGTAGAGCAGCGTGCCCCAGGCAGCTTCCAGGCCACTCCGCGCTTCACCTTCGATGCGAATGAACATGAACTGGGAGCCCCAAGTCCAGGCCATGTCGCTGTCTGGGTTCAACGGAAAGACCTGGCGGGCAGCGCTCACGCTGTTGCAGGCGGCCGGCACTCCGACGCCGAATCGCAGCGCCGTGTAGCTACCGGGCGCTGCGGCAAGCCGGAGCTGCTGTGTCGCGGGCTCGTCCGCATCGACCAGCTGAAGACCGTAGGGCAGAACCGTGCCGTCGGCGCCCAAGAGCTCAGCCTGGCTCTCCCGGTTGGAGGCATCCACCAGCACCGGCCGCGTGAGGAAGAACTTGAACAGCGACAGCTTGTACTGCCGCCCGCTCGGGCCAGTCGCCGGCTCTCCGATGACCAAGGCCGTGTCACTGACGGTGATCCTAACGGGCAGGGCCAGGCGCCCCGGCTGGATGGGACTCGTTGCCAAGGGATCGGGACAGGACTCGCTGCCGCTCGCGGCACCAAGCGCATTGGCTCCTCCCTTTCCGCCCGCTCCCGCCGCGGACCCGCTTCCCCCGGCGGAGGCCTGCGCGCCCCCCGCGTCACCCGAGCAGCCCGGAAGACTGACGCAACCGGTGACGCCCAGGAGGGCGAGGCGGAACGCGACCTCAAGCGAGTTCTTCATCCAGCTTTCGTGCCGCCAAAGCCCAGAACCTTACATGGGCCACGTCCCAGCCTAGGACGCGGCGGCACTCGACCCTCAAAAACACGCCCTGGAAGCGGCCGGACCGGCGGCGCGCGAGCCGGCGGGATATGCTTTTCGAGCGCGCTTGAAGCTGCTCGTCCCCACGCTCTCGGTCATCGCGATGACCGTCTCCGCCTGCCTGGCCCTGCTGAGCTATCGCTTCGCGCGCCTGCCCGGCTGGCGAGACCAACGTTGGTTCTGGCTCATCGCCGCCAGTGCCGCCCTCTACACGGCCCTCAACACTCTGGTCACGCTCGACGTTCCGGAGTGGGCGATTGTGCACGGCTCGCAGGGCAACTGGGCGGCGCTCTCGCTGCACGTCGTCGCCTGGAACCTTCACGTTCCGGCCCACCTACACGCGCGCCTATCGCGGCTGGAGCGGGCGTTGATGTTCGCGGCTGCGCTGGTTGGCGTGCTCGCCCTGATCCCGGGCCTGCTCGTCGCAGACCGAGTCGTCTCGCATACCTGGCTCGGGATCAGCTACCGCGAGCCGCCGCCCACGGCCCTGGGCGAGCTTTGTGCGATTCCCCTTTATGCAGCGTTCTTCAGCCCGCTGCTGCGTTTCCTGCACGCGGCTCGGACGAACCCGGACGCGCGACGCTACGCCCTGGGCATGCTGTGCCTGGGCGCGACCGGAGCCAATGATCTCTTCGCCGGGTCCGGCCAGTATTCGCTGCCCTATCTGCTCGATCTAGGTTTTCTATGCCTCGTCGCGCTCATCTGGAGCCTGTTCACGCAGCGCTTCAGCAACGCGACCCATCGACTCGACGTGCTTTCAACGCAACTCGAGGGCCTGGTCAGCGAACGAACCCGCGAGCTTACCAAGACCCAGGAAGCGCTGGCGCAGGCGGAGCGGCTCGCCGCCATCGGTAGGCTCTCGGCTGGCGTAGCCCACGAGATCAACAATCCGTCGGCCGCCGTGGTCGCGAACCTGGCCTACCTCCAGTCTTCGCTCGCCCGCGGCCCGCTGCCCGACGACGCCGCGGAGGCCATCGACGACTCCCTGATCTCGATGGGCAAGATCTCACGCATTGTGCGCCAGCTGCTCGACACCGGCCGCATCGCCGCCGCCGATCAATCTGGCCGCGGCACGTTCGATCTAGCGCGAGCCGTTGAACGCGCGGTGCAAACGGCCCGGGCCACGCTCGCGCCGGGCGTCACGGTCGTGCAAGACGTTCCGGGGATCGTGGCCGTCGGGGACCAACTGATGGTTGAGCAGGTGCTCGTCAACCTGATCGTGAACGCCGCCCAGGCCGTCCCGGCGTCGCGCGAGCCGCGCGTCGTCATTCGGGCTGAATCGCTGACGGGCGGCGTCCGGATCACGGTGCAGGACAACGGTGGTGGCATGACCGAAGAGGTTGCCCGCCGGGCTTTCGAGCCCTTCTTCAGCACCAAGCCCTTTGGCCAAGGCACCGGCCTCGGGCTCTCCGTCTCCATCGGGCTGGCGAAGGCCGTCGGTGGCGACTTGCGGGTGGCCAGCACCTCGAGCGAAGGCACCAGCATGGAGCTCTTGATCAGGTCCAGCCTGCGCCTTTCCAGTAGGCCCCCGCCGGCGGGCTCGCGCAGTTCTCGCTCCAACCAGCGGCTGCTCGTCATTGACGATGATCCCATCGTGCGCGAGGGGCTCTCGCGCATGCTGTCCAGGGCGTTTGTGGTACAAACAGCGGCCGGCGTGGGCGACGCCCAGCTCGCCGTGGGCCGCGCTCACTTCGACGCCATCCTGTGCGACGTGATGATGGCCGAAGGCGGAGGCGAGGCCTTCTTCTCATGGTTGCAGGACGAACGACCCAGCTCGGCAAGCCGGGTCATCTTCGTTACCGGCGGCGTCACCGACGAGCCGTCAAGGCACTTCCTGGCCAAGCAAACCCAGCCCGTGCTGTACAAGCCCGTCGACCTCTTCGCGATCGAATGCGCCGTGGACCAGGTCAACCTAGGCTACGCGGACGCGGCGCCCAAGAGCTAATGGAGCCCGACCGCGCTCCGGGTAGGCCCCATCATATGCGCCAAAACTCCATGCCGCCGGCGCGCGCGGCCGCGCCATCGGCGTCATCTCGATCCCCGATGACGAGGCAGGCGGCCGGCTCTACTCCAAGCCTGCGCGCTGCGCTCAAGTAACCTTCGGGATCCGGCTTGAGCCGACTCGGCCCCCCGGGCTCACCGTTCGAGACGATCACGTCGAACAACGCGGTCGCGCCCAAGACTGCGAGCTTCTGCGCTGCCGGGTAGTCGCTGACGAGCGCCGTCTTGCCGCCCGCAGCCCGAAAGCGCGCCAGCGCCAGCAAGAGCGGCTGCCGCTTCGCCCGAGCCACCCACTTGAGCGGACGCTGAAACATCCACTCTCGCACGCAGCGCTCCACTTCAGCTGGGTCGCGCGCAAGCGCCCGCGCGGTCAGCTGGAGCTGCTGCTCGAAAGGGCTAAAGCCCGCGCCTTCTCCGAGCGCTTCCGGAACGCCCAGGCTCCGCAGCTCCTCGTGCGCGTGACGAAAGCGACGCAGGGTGCTGAACGAGCGCCAGCCGAACAGGCCAAGCTCAAGCGCCATCGCCGCCTTGACGGGCGCCGAGCGGTAAAGGGTACCGTCCAGATCGACCAGCCAGGCCGCGTAACGGGTCGCGGCGGCGTCCGGGAGCATGGCTAGACCTTCCCTTTACTCGCGAGCGCGCCCGAAGATCTTCGAGCCCGGCGGTACCGAGTTAACCAGCCACACGTTACCGCCCACGATCGAACCGGCGCCGACCACCGTGTCCCCTCCCAAGATCGTCGCACCGGCGTAGATGGTCACGTTGTCCTCCAGCGTGGGATGCCGCTTGCGATTGAACTCGTCGGGCGCGCACTCGGTGCGTCGCGTGCTGAGCGCGCCCAGCGTAACTCCCTGATACATCTTCACGTTGTTGCCGATGCTGCTGGTTTCACCGACCACAGTGCCGGTACCGTGGTCGAGGAAGAAGCCCTCGCCAATACTGGCGCCCGGGTGAAGATCGATCCCGGTGCGGCTGTGCGCGTACTCGGAAATGATCCGGGGAATCATCGGCACTTGCTCGCGATACAGCACGTGCGCCACGCGATGAGCCGTAATCGCCTCAATCGCCGGGTAGCTGAAGACGATCTCTTCGACGCTGCGGGCCGCGGGATCGCCGTCGAAGGCGGCCAGCACATCGGTGTTCAGGAGCCGCCGGATCTCCGGTAGCGCCCTAAACAGCCGCAACATGACCTCTTCACTCCAGCCCGCCGGAAAGCCCGTTTGCGCGCGACCGGCGCGCTCTTCGTAGGTGAGCGCTCGGTCGATCTGCTCGACCAGCGCCTCGTAGGCGGGATGCAGATGCTCGCTCACCGCGAAACGCAAGTTGTCGCGACGCAGCGAGCGCAGGCTGTAAAAGCCCAAATAAATGGCCGGCTTGATGTGATTGTAGGCGTCGATCACCGCACGCCGGTTGGGCAGCGCCGCGCTCTCGAGGTTGTTGATCTCGTCCGAGGTTTCGTAGCTCTTGACCACCTCGTCGATGGCGAGTTCGAGATCTGAAGTGCGAAGCATATGGTGCATGGGCCTGCCGCGGGCCAGTGTACTGGGCGATCGCCGGGCAGGCAAAGCGCCGGTGATCCCGGCGCCGCGACCCGTGATTTAGTTCGTATGCGCGACCACGCCCAAAGTGCTCGTGATCTGGTAGCCCGTTGCGTCGCGAAGCGACTTCGTGAAGATGGTCTTGTCGGACCAGTCAACGCGATTGTCGAGGCGGAGCGTCAGGAAATCCGCCGGCAGCAATTCGAGCGTCAAAGTACCGCTGACCAGTTGGATGGAGTTGTCGGGCTTGCCGGTCGCCGCCCCATCCGGGTCGCTGAAATATTCGCCGCGCGCCGCGATCCCGAACGAATCCGCCAGCGCCACGCGCCCGCCCAGCAGCACGCCCCAGTAGCTCACGCTGTCGAACTGTGTGAGGTTCTGCCCGTTGCGTACCCGCTCGAGCCCGAAGTCCGCGTTCAGTACCAGCCTGAGCTGCTCGATGGGATCGGCCGTGATCACGAGATCGACCAGGTGACGCAGACCCTCGGTGTTGGAGCTGGCGCGGTCGACGGTGCCGCTGCCGCCCGACGAGCCTGGCGCAGCGACGCAGCCCGTAGCTTCGTCGGCGTCAAAGCGCTCGCCCGCAGGGCACTCGATGAGCGCGGTGTCGTCCCGCTCCGGTCCTACCATGTAGCCGAGAGAAGCCGTCACCCGATCCGAACCCTCAGTGTCTCGCACGTGGAACGTACCCTGCGCGCCGAAGCTCTTGCCCATGTTGTTGTCGATGCTGTTGTTCCAGCCGTTCACGGCCAGCACCTTGAAATCGAACACGTCAGCGGGCGCCACTGAAACACGCAGCCCGGTGTGGAACGACGGTTGCGCCAGCCAGTAGAGCAGGCTGCGCGTGTAGTTGAGATTCAAGTGACTCTCGGCGACTTCCACACCGAACGGCGTGTCGAATTTACCGAAATCCAGGGTCACGGCGCTGTCAGCGCCTGCCGGTTTCCACGACGCAAAGCCCTGCTTCACGTACTCGAGACCCTTGTCGGAATCGCAGGCTCCAGGCGAGAAGCAAAGATTACCTAGTTGCTGCGCGGTCGGGCCGAAGCGCAAGCTCAGGGTGGCGCCCACGGGCTCAGCTTGATAGCTGGCGTCGAGTCCCACCCACGAGAGCGCGAAGCCATTGGCACTGTCGTGCGCGCGCAGCCCGTTCATGCCCAACTGCGGCTTGGGGAAGTTGTAGTTCAGGCTCAGGTAGCCATCCACGAACCCGGAAAGCGCGATCGCGTCATACCAGGCGTCGCCGCCCTCCACGTAGTTGGCAGGCGGCGGCAGGTCGAGCTCCGGATCGGCGGGGTCGGCCTCAGGCAGCGGCGCTGGCTCCGGAGCCACCGGAGCAGGAGGCGCAGCCGGCAAAGCCGCAGGCTCGGAAGCTGCTGGGATCGCGGCGGCTGCCGGCGGGGTCGGCGCGGCGGGAGCGGGCGCGGCGACGGGCGCGGGCGCGGCGGGGGC
>JANNWK010000210.1:0-1693 GCA_031408355.1 Myxococcales bacterium | reverse complement strand
GCCTCGGGTGAGTGGCTGGCGGCCTGGGCACTGACCGAGCCAGGCTCGGGTTCGGACAGCGCCGCGTTGCGCACGACAGCGCGGCGAGACGGCGACGACTGGGTCATCTCGGGCAGCAAGATGTTTATCACCCAGGGTTCGGTGGGCGGATTTTGCGTCGTGCTGGCGCGCACCAACCACGCCGTGCCGGCCCAGCGCGGCATCACCGCCTTCATCGTCGAGACGACCACCGCGGGCTATTCGGCGGGCAAGCACTTGAAGAAGCTGGGTTGCCGGTCGAGCGACACCGTTGAGGTGACGCTCGATCAGGTTCGCGTTGCCGATGCCGCGCGCCTAGGGGAGGTCGACGCAGGGTTCGCCGATACCATGCGGATCCTCGATGGCGGTCGGGTGTCGATTGGCGCTATGGCGCTCGGTCTCGGGCGAGGCGCGCTGCAGATGGCCGTCCGCTACGCCAAGGAGCGAGCGGCGTTCGGTAAGACCATCTCCGAGTTTCAAGCCATTCAATGGATGCTCGCCGACGCCCAGACCGAGCTCGACGCCGCGGAGCTGCTCGTGCGTCGCGCGGCGTGGCTGGCCGACCGCGGGCAGCGCTTCACGGCTGAGGCGGCGATGGCCAAGCTCTTTGCCAGTGAAGTCGCGACGCGCGTCTGCAACAACGCGCTACAAATCCACGGCGGCTACGGTTACACGCGCGAGTACGACGTTGAACGCCATTTGCGCGACGCCAAGCTGTGTGAGATCGGCGAGGGGACGAGCCAGGTGCAGCGCATCGTGATCGCCAAGCACCTCTTGCGGGGCTGAAAGCCGGCGGGCCCGGGCGCTATTCCGTGCGCTGAATGACGTGAAAACCGAACTGCGTTTCGACGATTCCGGATACTTCGCCGGGAGCGAGCTTGAACGCGGTCTTCTCGAAGGCAGGCACCATCATGCCCCGTTGAAAGCGACCGAGTGAGCCTGCGCGTTCGGCCGCACCGGGCTCGTCGGAGAACTCGCTGACGAGCCCCTCGAAGGCTTCGCCGGCGCGAGCGCGCGCGAGCGCTTCGCCGGCTCGCGCTTCGGCTTCGGGCTTGCTGCGGGTGACGCTCGGCGAGGCGCGCAGCGCCCCTTGGTAGGCCACGAGCAAATGACGCGCGGCGATCTCGCTGGGTTCACCGGGCGCGGCGTCGCTGCCCTCGGGCAAGGCGCCGCTCGCCGAGCCGGGTTGGCTCGAGCTGCTGACGGGCGAGACGGCGACGCGCGGAGGCTCACCCGGCCCCTCGAACGTGCTGACGACACAAGCCGTGGGGAGTGCGAGCCCCAAAAGTACAGCCAAGTTTCTCAACGAGGTGCTCACGGGTGGGGGTTGACCGGCAACATGCCAGGCGTTGGCTTGCGGCGATTCGCGGAACCCGCGGGAGTCGCTGGCTTAGCCGCGCCCTCGACCTTGGCATCCGCTGCCGGATCCGCGGGCGGCGCCGGCTCGTTCAAGCCGAGTCCAAAGACGATGCTCACGCTGACGAGCAAGGCCAGGACGGCGAAGGGAGCCCATTCGGGAAGCCAGTCGCTTTTGGTGCTCGCGGGCGGCGGTGGGCGGTGGCTGGCTGTGTGGTCGTCGTCAGCCTCGTCCTCGTCGTGGCCTTCGTCAGCCTCGTCCTCGTCGTGGCCTTCGTCAGCCTCGTCTTCGTCTTCGTCTTCGTCTTCGTCGGCCGAC
>JANNWK010000209.1:0-2761 GCA_031408355.1 Myxococcales bacterium | reverse complement strand
GCGGGTACGGAACGGCGCGCGGCCTTGGGTACCACCGTAGGGCTTGTCAGCAGCAGGTAAGCGCCAGCCCCGATCCCGACCAAGCCAAGCGTGAAACCGAGCGTGCTGACAGCGCCGAGCGTCTCGCCGGCGTCGTTGGCGTCAACACCCTGTTGGTTGCAGGTACCTTTCAACGTGTTGCAGTTCTCATTCGCCGTGCTCTTCTCGTTGAGCGTGAGAATTCCGGTGATGACACCCAGGGTCACAGCCCCAACTCCGGCGCCGCCCACGATGTAGCCCCACCTGCGACGTTGCGCCGCAGGCGAAGCGGGAGCGCCCGGAGCCGCCCGGTCCTCCGCGGACGCCGACGCCGCCGCGGAAGGCGCCACGGCGCGGATCGGTAGCTCGCGTGATTCGCCCTCTGCGATCGTGAACGGACTCGACTGCTCTGGAGCGCCATCGGCGGGTATCAGCGTGAGCTGATGCTCGCCTGGGTCCATCGGCAGCGGCACGCCGAACGTGGCCTCCCCCAGCTCAACGCCATCGATGCGCACGCGGATCCCAGGCGGCGTGTCGGCGGAGACGACGAGCATCACGTTCGGCACGCGCGGCTTGAGCCGCAGGACGCGCTCTTCGGCGATCGGCCGGCGGTCGTCACCCGCAGCAAGCTCCGCGACAACGCCGCGGAAGAGGCTCCAGGCCGTGGCAAGCTTGCCGCGGCGCTCCTCGCAGTCGGCCAAATTGAAGCGCGTGCCCACCGCAGGATCGAGCCTGTCACTGTCCCGGAAGCGCGCGCAGGCAATGTCGTAGTCACCGGCTGACATCGCGACCCGCGCCTGCTCGAACAGGACCTCCGCCGCCGCTGGGTTCTGGGCATGCGCGAGCGCCGGCAACAACAAAAGCACGCTGCAGATTGCGGCCACGGACAGGCGGGTCAACCGAGGGGACAACTGGCTTCACATTAACAGAGGCCCCCGGGGCTGGAGCAAGCCTGCTGGGTGGCAGGCCAGGGCGTGCGTGCCGGGGCCGTTTTGGAGAGGAAGGAGCACAAGACTGAGCCTGACAGGCAAGGCCCCTCGGTTTCCTGGCCCGATGGCGTCCGCAAAGTGCCCCCTCTCCCACCCAAAACTCGGGCGGCGGGGCGGCCCGTGTCGTGCTTTGGGATCAAGACTCGCGCGGGGCGCCGCTCCGTCGCCAGCTGCGCTGCACGAAGCACCGTCGCGGCGTCGTTCCAGTCCCCGAGCTCATCCTGTGCGATAGCGTCGGGGTTGACGTATTCACAATCGTGAAACCACTCGTGGGCGAGGCCGCGCTCGGTGATGGTTGTCTTTCCGGCGCCGTTCGGTCCCGCGACGACCAACAAGCGAGGACGCGAGGCGGACGCTGCCATCATCGAGACTTGTCGGTCCGCCGCGCTTGCGTATTAGCTCGACCGAAAATGGACGCTTCCTTGAGCCGAGCCGCGACCCAAGCGTCCGCTGTGGCGCGCCGCTGAACAGCAAGGTCTCTGGCTTCGCGCATCACGAGCGCGAGCTCTTCGTCAGTGGGCTCAGTGTCGGGAGCCATCAGATCTCGAGACTTGATGTGCATGCCTGTCACGACAGGATAGCACGCCACAGCCGCTTCCGTTTGCCGCACCCTGCGTGGCCGAAGGCGCTTGCACCGGGCACGCCATCGTTTGTAAACACCGAGTTGCTCGGTGATGGACACGGCGGTACTGGGCCGACTCGAGCGCGCCATAGGTCTTGCCGCCCACGACGAGGTCAGCGCTCGGCCGGAGCACTGGTACCGACGACATCGGTCTCGCAGGGTCGGTGCAGAGGGCAGGCCGATGTTCCTGTTGGGGCGGCCCAGCTGGGCCGCCCGTAACCCGGCCTCTCCACCACCCAAGGGCAAGGCCGAAGTCACCAAGGCTCGCTCAAACCCCCAGCGCCCAGCGCATGACGCCCCAAACGGGGCCCTGCAGGTAGCCAAAAAGCTGTGAGGCTACGATGAGCCCGAGCAGCTCCGAAGCCGGGATCTCGCGCAGTCGGTTGTAGAACGCGCCCACGGTGTTGGGCGAGAGCCCCTCGGCCACGCCAGCGCCGTCGAGCGGCGGCAGCGGGACGAGGTTGAAGCAACCGAGCATCACGTTGAGCATGAAGGCGTGGGAAAGCAGGAACGCCAGCGCCGCCCAGGGAGAATTCTTCGCCACGCCTTCGCTCAGGAGCACGAAGCCGGACTGTACCCCCGCGCCCTCCAGGTGGAACACGCCCACCGCGATCAAACCGCGCAGAAGAATCACGGACAAAGCCGCTAGCGCGAAGTTGGCGAGAGGTCCCGAGAGCGACATCACGGCGGCACGCAGCGGGTGGCGCGAAGCCCACTGGGGATTGTAGGGCACCGAGGCCCACCCGAGCGGATAGCCCGCCGTGAACATCGAGAGGAGCGGCACCACGAGCATGCCGAAAGGCGAACGTCGCACATGCGGAATCGGGTCGAGCGTCACGTGACCCAAGGCGTAGGCCGTGTCGTCGCCGCCGCGGTGCGCCGCGAAGGCGTGCGCGGCCTCATGACACGTCGTGCTGAACACGAACATGAGGTACATCGCGATCATGGGCAGGATCTCGGCCATCGCCGGCACCATAGCGTGTTAGCGTGTCGGCCCATGAGCTCTCGCCGCAGCTGGTTCTGGTGGGTCGTTGGCAGCTCCGTCGGCGTGTTGGCAGTCGCTGGCGCAGCCGGCTGCGGGGGCCCGGGCTCACGTCTGGTCACCGTGAAAACGGGCACGGGCGACGGCGCC
>JANNWK010000208.1:0-3083 GCA_031408355.1 Myxococcales bacterium | reverse complement strand
CCCGCGACTCCGGCGCCACGTCTGCACGGTCATTTGCGGGGTTCTGATCAGCTCCGACCAACTCAACCTTCAGCGGCCCAAGCTCTTTGGTGTCCAAGCGGAGCGACTGCTTGCCCTTGCGGACGACCAAGCGCGCCTGGCTTCGTACGGCGCCCGCTTCGCCGAGCAGGTGGAGTGAGCGCCCGCGCCCGGCTGTCTCGCTGGAGCAGGCGACGCTAGCCGTGATCCGCTCGGCCTGCCGCTCCGCGCTGAGCACGCCGCAGTCCTCGATGACTGTCGCCAGCTCGGGCAGGGGTGCCCACACGTTTGCCGTGGGTTCGGCCGGCAGTTCACCGGCGAGATCGCTGAGCAGGACGACGCGCTTGTCGGTGTGCGGCAGGCTGTCGAGGGCTGCTCGAGCCAAGCTCAAGGCGCCGGACAAGTCTGTTGCGCGATCACTCGGGTGCAGTTCGGTCAGGGCACGTCGGGCCGCCTGCAGATCTGTGCCGGCCGCCAGTGCCAGGCGTGCTGGCTTACCGGCAAGCACGAGCGCGACGGCGTCGCCTTCGCGTGAGCTGGCCAAGAGCTCCAAGGCGCCCTCCAGGGCGCGCTGCCAGCGCGTCTTTGCTCCGGTCAGGCTCGCCCGCATACTTGCGGAATCGTCGACCACGATGGCGATGGCCACCGACGCCCCGCCCGTTCGGCCTAGCGCAACGCGCGAGCACTGAACCAGCGGCCCGGCTCCCAGGAGTGCCAACCCAAGGATCGTGAGTGCTCGCAGCAAGAGCAGCCAGCGGTCCTCTAGGCTCTTGCGCTGCCGGGCGGTCGCCCGGGCTTCCGGCACCAAGGCCGCGGGCGGAAACAGCTGCTCTTGGGCGCGGCCGCGCCGCAGCAAGTGGGCCAGGGTCGGCGCTGCGATGAACAGCGCAAGTCCGAGCGCCAGGAGCGTGACGAAGCTCATGTTGCGGGCTCCAGCAGGCGACTCAGGATTCTGCGCACCAGCTCATCCGGGGCGTCGCTCGTCACGCTCTTGATCAGTTGCCCGCCGCGCGGCAGGAGGTGGCGTTCCGCGCGGGCCTGGGTCTCAGCTAAAGCCGCCAGGTAGCCCTGGCGAGCCAGCCCGGCGTCGGTCTCCACGCTGGCGTCGCCTTCCAGCGAGCGCAGCAGCACGGAGCCCTGGAATGGAAAGTCGCGCTCGGCTGGGTCGAGCACCTGAATGACCTGCAGCGAGCGGCCGCGCGTGGTGAGCCCACCGAGCGCGTCCAGCGTTCCCGCCGGTAGGTCAAGCAGATCCGTCAATACCAGCTGCACCGAGCCGCGGCGGGCAAGCCGCTGCGCTTGTGCCAGAGCTTGCTCGACCAGCGTCGGGTCTTGGCTGAGATCCCCGGTGGGCGTTACGTCCTCAAGCGCGGCGACGATGCGCTCGAAGGCGTCGCGCCCGCCGCGCGCGGCGAGCGGCCGTGCCCCGAGCCCGCCGAAGAAGCCGAGGCCAACGCGGTCCCCGCTGCGAATCGCAACGTAGGCGAGCGCAGCTGCTATCAGGGCGGCAAATGCGTACTTGGGGCCAGGGGAGGCCGGCCCAGCGTAGCTCATGGAGGCCGTGGCATCGACGAAGAGCCACAGATCGCGATCGGTTTCGGTTTCGAATTCCCGCAACAGCAGCTCGCCGTGGCGCATCAATGCGTGGCGATCGATGTAGCGGAGATCGTCGCCGGGAACGTAGGCGCGGTGCCCGCCGAACTCGACGCCCGCGCCTTTGCGATAGCTCTTGTGGCTTCCGGCATAGACGCCGTCGGCCACGCCGCGCGCCTTCAAGCGCAGTGGCGCGAAGGCACCCCAATTGAGCTTGGTTCCGAGCTCGCTCACTGGCCCTGTCCGCAGGCCGTCAGGATCTTGGGTGATAGATTGACCGGAGAAAGCCGAGCGCCGGGATCGCGCTTGAGCCATTCAGCGCAGGAAGCTGCAGCCAGCCCCGGTGCCTCAAGTGCCACGTAGGCCTCCAGTAACTGTCGATGAACCGTGCCAACCTGCGACTCGCTCAGCTCAGCCGAGGCCAGGAAACGGCTGGCGCGAGCCACCGCGTCCACGTAGCGTCCACTGCGCACGTCCGACAGCAGGGCGGGCAGCTCCTGCGCCACCTTCTTTTGGGCCTGACGCAGGCTGCCTTGCGCTTCGGAGCACGTGGCGCTGGCGGCTTCGCGGGCGGCTCGCTTGCCCTGTTCGGTGAGCGGAAGCTCGCTCAGGGGCACGAGCACCACGTCGCCAGGCTGGAGCTTCTGCCCGTCCAGGAAGTTGTAGCGATCGAGCACCCAGGCGCGATTCATGTCGCCGTAGAAGCGATACGCGATGGTGATCAGCGTTTCGCCGGCGCTCGGCAACACTCGCAGGTTGAAGGGCACCACGATCTCCGCGCCCTCTTCGGGCTTCAGCCACGGGCTCGAGTCGTTCGCCAACGACAACACGTCCGAACGCTTGGCGGAGCCGAGCAGCTCGGCGGCCAAGCTGTCCCAGGTTTCACCCTGGCGCACCACGCGGTGCCCAAGGGCCGGCACCTCCAAGCGGAGGCCACGAACGATGGGGGTGCCGCCGCGGGCGTCGAGGTCGTTGGCCGCGACGAGCAGCTTCTCGAACTGGATGCGCCCGTAGTAACGCTCGGCGATCGACGCCAGCGTATCTTTGTCGGTCACCACGTGGGTGAAGGCCTCCGCTCGGCCGACGAGCGCAGCGAAGACGACAATCAAAGCCAACCAAGTGCGCCTATTCATGACCGCGCGAAGCATAGTGGGCGCCGCCGCGCCAGGCTAGCCAGAGCCCCCGCACGTCAGCCCCGCACGAGGAGTGAATCCGAAGACGGCGCGTCTGAGGCGTGGCGGGGGGTGGTGTCGGGATACTCGAGCGCCAGGTTTTCCAGGGGAATCGCCTCAAGTAGGCCTTCGAGCTCGCGCACGCTTGCTGGCCGTTCAGCGGCGCGCTTGCGCAGACATTGCGCGACGGCTTGGCTTAGGCCTTCTGGTAGGGCCAGGTCGGGGCGAGCCTCCCGCAGGCTGCGTGGGATCTCGCGCTGGTGCAGCTCCAGCAGCTCGCGGCGATTGCGGCCAAGAATC
>JANNWK010000207.1:0-4207 GCA_031408355.1 Myxococcales bacterium | reverse complement strand
ATCGGACCTGCCCGCGCCGGAGTCTGACGAGATCCTGGTCATGTCGCTGCGCGCCCGGCACCCGGACGCCGGCACCCAGCTGTTCGATCGCTACGCGCCGCATATTCGTAGGGTGCTCGTGCGAGTCATGGGCCCCGACGCGGAGATCTTGGACCTTGTGCACGACGTTTTCGTGACGGCGCTCGAGTCCGTGCACCGGCTGTTGGATCCGAGGGCGCTGCGCGCTTGGCTCACGCAGATCGCTGTGTTTACGGCGCGCGCGCGGATCCGCCGCCGGGTGCGTGGGCGGATCCTGCGATTCTTGCCGTTTTCGGAGCTGCCCGAGCCGGAGTTGCCGCCTACCGATTTTGAGGCCAGCGAATCCATGCAGGCCGTTTACCGGGTGCTGGGCGAGCTCGACACCGATCAGCGCATCGCCTTCGCCTTGCGGTTCGTGGCGGGGATGGAGCTGACGGAGGTCGCGGCAACCTGCGGCGTTTCGCTGGCCACTATCAAGCGACGTCTGGCTAGGGCCCAGACTAGCTTCACCGCTGCGGCTCGCCGCGAACCCGCGCTTGAAGCGAGAGTCCTGGCCGCGGGAGGTGCGGCGTGACCGGCGCGACTCAGATGGGGGAGGAGTTTAAGGCGCTCGGCCGCGAACTCGCGCTGGAGCAGGACCGCGAGCTCGCGCAGGATCTCTCGCTGGGCAGCGTGCGCACGCGCATCGTCGGTCGAAGTGTGGGGCGCCCGTCGCGCGCGAAGGTCTTGGTTGGTGCGGCAGCGCTCGTGGGTGTGGCGGCAGCGGTGACAATTTACGCGGTGCATCGGCCGAGCGCGCCGCTTTCCGCAAGTGTGGGCGAGCATGCGTTGGCTGTCGGTGAGTGGGTGAGCGCCACGGAGTCCGCGGCATCGCCGATCCGTTTTTCGGATGGGTCGGAGGTCAAGCTAGCGGTCGGCTCACGTGCGCGGCTGGCCACGTTGCACGCTGCGGGCGCGCACTTGGTCATCGAGTCCGGAGCAGCTTCCGTGAACGTGACGCCGGGTCGCGACGCTCGATATCGGGTGAGCGTCGGGCCGTTTGCGGTGGATGTGACGGGAACGCGCTTTGACGTGGGCTTTCGGCCGAGCGACGAACTGTTTACGTTGTCTTTGCATGAGGGCAGGGTCGTGGTGTCCGGGTGCGTGCTGGGCGAGGGGCGTCCGCTGCTCGCGGGAGAGTCGCTGAGCGCTTCGTGTCGCGCGGGTCATTTCGAGATCAGCGCGCTGAATGCGGCGCGGAGTGCCGGGGAGAACGCGGCGAGCGCGGCCGGCTTGCCGTCGGCTTCGGCCGCAGCCGTTGAAGCGGGCGAACCGGCTGCGATTGAGCCAATGGATGAACCGGCGCCCGCGGCTGGGCCTGAACCCGTGGCTTCCGGACGAGCGAGCTGGCAGGCGCTGTCTCGGCAGGGCCAGTTTGCGGACGCCTATTCCGCGGTCATGCTGGAGGGGTTCGCGGCGGCAGTCGCCAGGGCTTCGGTGGTCGAGCTGGCTTTGCTGGGTGATACAGCGCGTTTCGCGGCAAAACCCGGTGATGCGCTGATCGCGTATCAGGCTTTGCGTTCGCGGGCAGGCGGCTCGGCTGCGGGAAAGCAGGCAGCGTTCTCGATCGGTCGTGTGCATTTCGACCAGCGGGCAGCCTATGCTGAGGCTGCTCGATGGTTCCGTACGTATTTGTCCGAGCAGCCCGGAGGGCCTCTCGCACGTGAAGCCGAAGGTCGGCTCATGGAGTCTCTGTCGCGCGGCGGGGATCGCGCTGAGGCACGCAAGGTCGCTGAGCGCTACTTGGCTCGTCATGCCAAGGGCCCGCACGAGCGCGTGGCACGTCAGCTCTTGGGGCGCTGAAGGCTTGCGCTGCGGGCCGGCGCGTCCGGCATTCTTGGCGTTCGCGCTCGTCGCCGGCCTCGTGCTGACGAGTCCTGCCGCTTACGCGCTCGAGGTAACGGGTCCGCTGGTCGTCGTCATCAGCAGCGAGCCGAACGAGCCGTTCGTGCGTCGGCTCGCTGCCGAACTCTCGTTGTTCGGCTACCGGGTCGAGGTGGCGCCGAGCGGTGCCAGCGGCGAGAGCCTGGCGGTGCTGCTCGAGCGATCGGGCGGCGCCGCGCTTATCTCCGTCGACCAACGCCAGCGCACCGCGGAGATCGTCGTGGCCAATGAAGCTGGGAGCGGACCCGCGCGCCGCGACCGTGAGCGTCTGGACCCCAGGCGGCGCGCTGACATTAACGCGGCCGTGTTGGCGGAGCGTTTTCGAGCCCGCCTCACTCAGCTCGGCATCGTTTCGGCCGGGCCGATGTCGCCGCCCGAGGTCCCGCCAAAGCCCGTGCTCGAGAGCCCGAGACCCCAGCCCGCGGAGCCAGAAAAGCGGCTCTGGCTGATGGCGGCCGTGGGTGGAACCAGCGGCGGCTTGGGCGTGATGCCCGACCTTTCCGTCGAAGTGCGAACATTCCCGGCTCGTTGGCTTTCGACCAGCGCATTCGTCAAGTTCTCCCCGTTTCCAGCGCAGATCTCCGCCGCCGAGGGAAGCGCGGAGGTCACCATGATGGCTGGGGGCGTCCTCATCGAACTCTTCCCCGTTCGTCGCCGCTTCGAGCTGAAATTGGGTGCGGGCGCGCTGCTCATCAACGCCAATATGTCGGGTAGCGCGGCGGCACCGTGGGGCGGGCGTGAGGATGCGGTGCTCGTTCCGGCGGGTCTGCTCCGTGGCGGCGTCGTGTTCCCACTCAGCGTGCGCTCTGCCGTGGAGCTCGACGCCTTCCTTGGCTTGTCTGCGCCGCGCGTCGCCGTCCGCTTCGCGGGGCGCAGCGTGAAGCAGTTCGGGCAACCGTTCATCGGCCTGGCGCTCGGGGCCGCCGTTGGGGTGTTTTAGAGCCTCGGGCCCGTCACGCAGTCAGGATTGCCCTCATGTTTCGGCCAAAATATGGCTGTTCCTCCTTGCGCTTTGGCGTGGGAACAGAAAAGCTTGGGGTGTTGGTGCTCCGTGTCCCCTTAGGAGGCTTGGTTGGAATGAAAGCTGCAAAAAGTTGGTGCGTGGCGGGTTTGGTCATGGCGGCCGCTTGGACCTCTGCGAGTTGCGGCAAGGATGAAGCCTCCGGTGAAGGGCCGGGCACGCTCGTCGGCGGTTCGGCCGGCACGACCAGCGGCGGGAGCACGATCGGTCGTGCAGGCTCAATGGGCAACACCGGCGGAAGTGCCGGGAGTGGCGTCCCCATCTTTGGTGCTTCCAAATTGGGCCGAGGCTGCCTCGACGATCAGGACTGTGAGGACACCGTCCCCGGTCTCACCTGCATTCGCGCTACCGACGAAGCGCTCGACGGCGGCGCGCCGCCGAAGGGCTTATGTACGGCACCTTGCACCGACGATACCGTGTGTGGGGAGTTCAGCAGTGGCGCGCTCTGTTACCCCTTCGGGTCCGACAGCTATTGCGTCGAGGGCTGCGCGTTCGGCGAGCCGGGTATCGGCGACGAGAAGTGCCACAAACGCGACGAATTTGTCTGCAGTCCGGCGGGTTTTGTCGACACCGCCGACGCTTGCACCACGAACGCTCAATGCGGCGTCGGTGAGGTCTGTCTCCCAGCCGATCCGGACGACGCGGGCGCAGGTAGGATTTGCGTGGTGGTCATCCCGGCCTGTCTGCCCGCCTGCCGCGGCGACATCGACTGCGCGAAGGACATGTACTGCGATCAGTCGTCCCTGAGCGGCGTCTGTGTGTCCAAGAAGCCAACCGGCAAGGCGCTGGGCGAGGCCTGCACCGTGAAGGCTGAACCCGACGATTGCCTTGGTTTCTGCCGGGCGGACGCAGCGGGCAGCACTGCGGGGCACTGCGCGCAATCCTGCGCGTTGGGGGTGGAGTGCGCGTGGAACAGCTCGACCAAGCTCTTCGACGGTCTGTGCATGTACGGTTCCGTATTCACCCAGGAAACCGGTTCGGTCGGGGACTACGGCTTCTGCACCCCGACTTGCAACTGCACCGCGGAGTGCGGTCGTCCGGATACAGAGATCGCTTGCTCGGTGGATATTGGCGAGCTGAACGACACGTTCCGCGGACCCGGACTGTGCTTCACGGCGGACAACGACACCCAGGAAATAGATCAGTGTGCGGCGGGTGGGGCAGGCGGAGCAGGCTCCGGAGGCGCTCCAAACAATGAGAGTGGCGCTCCTGGCGTTTCAGGTGCCGCCGGGGTGGGCGGCAACT
>JANNWK010000206.1:0-3404 GCA_031408355.1 Myxococcales bacterium | reverse complement strand
CGCCTTCGCCGCAGACGAAGCCGTCGCGGCCCTTATCCCAGGGACGACTTGCTCGCTCCGGCTCATTGTTGCGTCGGCTGAGCGCGAACATGGCACCGAAACCGGCGATGCCAATGGGGGTGATCGTGGCCTCGGCTCCTCCAGCGATCATCACTTCGGAGTCCCCGCGTTGCATCATCCTCAGCGCTTCGCCCATGGCGTGCGCGCTCGAGGAACAAGCGCTCGTGTGAGCCAGGCTAGGTCCGCGGAACCCGAATGCGATCGAAACTTGACCGGCCGCCATGTTGGCGATCAAGGACGGAATGAAATAGGGGCTAACCTTGCCTGGTCCCTTGTTCACCAAGGTCATCGTGCAGCGCTCGAGGTTCTCGAGGCCGCCCAGCCCGACGCCGATATAGACGCCAGCCCGGTCGCGCTCTTCCTCGGTCAGGTTAAGGTCGGCCTGCTCGAGCGCCATCCTGGTGGCCGCGATGGCGAACGGGATGAAGCGCGAGACTTCTTTGATCTTCTTGCGTTCCATGAACGCTGCGGGGTCGAAGTCTTTGACCTCCGCCGCGATGCGCGTCGTAAATTGCGGAGTGGCATCAAACTGCGTGATCGGTCCGACGCCGCTCCGGCCGTTGGCAAGCGACTGAAAGGTGACGTCGGTGCCGACTCCGTTTGGAGTGACCAGACCAATTCCCGTGACGACGATCCGCTCCATGTGCTCCTCAGCTACCTAGCGCCAGCACTCGCTAGCGCCAGTGGGGCCGTGGGGCGCAAGATGCTGCGCCCCACGGAGCGGTTCAACCCGCAAGGTGCTTTTCGATGTAGTCCACCGCGTCTTGAACCGAGCGAATCTTCTCGGTGTCCTCGTCGGGAATGTCGATCTCGAAGGCCTCCTCGAAGGCCAAGACGAGTTCAACCAGCCCAAGCGAGTCGGCTCCCAGATCGTCTATGAACGTAGACTCCGGTTTGATGTCCTTCTCATCGACGTCGAGCTGCTCTTTGATGATCCGCTTCACTTCGGCGGTTACGTTCCGACCTTCAGCCATGATGCCTCCAGGGGCGCCTCCTACCAGAGAGGTCGCCCCACTTGCAGGGGTTTTTCGAACTATGGGCTTAAAACCCAAACTTTACATGTACATGCCGCCGTTGACGCGAAGCGTCTGACCGGTGATGTAGGCGGCCTCATCGGAGGCCAGGAAGACCACGGCCGCAGCGACCTCGCCCGGGTGTCCGGTGCGACCAAGCGGGATTGCCCCAGCGATGGATGCCCGCTGCTCCTCTGTCAGGGCCTCGGTCATGTCCGTGTCGATGAAGCCGGGCGTGATGGCATTGACCGTAATGGAACGCGATGAGAACTCGCGCGCAAGCGACTTGGTCACGCCCAGGATCGCGGCCTTCGACGCTGCGTAGGCGGTTTGCCCGGCATTGCCCATCTCACCGACGACGCTGGAAAGGAAGATGATGCGGCCTGACTTGGCGCGCATCATTACCTTGAGGGCGGCGCGCGCACTGGCGACCGAGCCCTTCACGTTTACGTTCAGAATACGGTCGAAATCCTCGTCCTTGAGCCGAAGCAGCAGGCCATCGATGGCGATGCCGGCGCTTGCGACCAGTACGTCCAGGCGCCCCAGACGTTTGGCAATGTCGGCGATCGCCTTCTCCGCGGGTTCGCCAGCGCCGACGTCGAACTGGGCGATCTCGGCCTTGCCGCCCGCCTGCTCGATAGCTTCGGCCACCTCGCGGGCGGCCGCCTCGCGGTTGACGTAGTTCACGACGACGTGCGCCCCCTGCTTGGCTAGCGCGAGCGCCGCCGCACGGCCGATGCCACGGGAACCACCCGTAACGAGGGCCACTTTGCCGGTTAAGTCGAACATGGGCGGGGGTTGCACAGGGAAAGCGCGGGGAAAAAGCGCGGCGAGCGCGCGTGTCTAGCACGGTGCGGCAGCTGCCAAGCGGGAAAGTTCTTACGCGCCGCGTAAGCGGGGAGCTTTCAGCCGCCGGCCAGGAACTCAGCGACCTGCGTCACGCCCTCGGGGTCGCCAACGGACAACACGCTCACTCGCTTGTCGATGCGCTTTGCCAACCCCGCCAGCACCTTGCCGGGGCCAAGCTCGAGGGCTCGGCTAACGCCGGCGTCGGCCACGGCCAGAACACTGCGGTCCCACAGGACCGCCGACGCCATTTGACGCACCAGCAACGAGGCGATCCTTGAAGGGTCAGCGTTCGGCATGCCCTCGACGTTGGCGACCACCGGGAAGTCCAGCGCCGACAGGCGCACCTCTGCGAACGCAGTGGCCATGCGGACGGCCGCCGGAGCCATGAGTTCGCAATGGAACGGCGCGCTTACCTTGAGGACGATGGCCTTCAGCTTGCGCTCGCTGGCGAGCGCTGAGGCGCGAGCCACTGCCGTCGCGTGGCCCGAGATCACGATTTGCCCAGGTGCATTGTAGTTTGCTGGCGCTACCACTTCACCGAGGGCGGCGTCCCGGCAGAGCGTCTCGACGCTGGTCGCGTCGCCGCCCATGATCGCCGCCATCCCCCCGAGCCCTGCGGGAACGGCCTCCTGCATGGCTAGCCCGCGCAGGTGGACGAGTCGTACTGCGTCCTCCAGCGCCAGAGCTCCAGCGGCCACCAGCGCGCTGTACTCACCGAGTGAGTGACCGGCGGCGAAGTCAGGGCGGGGCAGGCTCGGCAGCGCCTCCTTCACGGCAGCGAGCGCGGCAACGCTCGCTGTCAAGATAGCGGGTTGTGCATGCTTGGTCAGAGTTAGGTCTGCCTCTGGGCCTTCGAAGCAGAGGCCGCTCAGCGACCAGCCCAGCGCCTCGTCCGCGCGCCGCCAGACCTCTCGGGCGGCGCTGGAGGCCGCGTAAAGGGCCTTGCCCATGCCGACGTGCTGCGTACCCTGACCGGGAAAAAACCAAGCAGTTTTCAGACGAAACTCCTTCAGCAGTGGACCTGTCGACGCCGACCGGTGCCAGGCGGGGCGGTGTTACACGCGCACGAGGGCGCTGGCCCAAGAGATGCCAGCACCCAGGGCGCACATCAAGACCGTATCGTCCTTTTTTATGCGCCCGTCGCGCAACGCCTCGTCGAGCGCGATCGGAATCGACGCGCTCGACGTGTTGCCGTAGCGCTCGATGTTCAGGACGAAGCGCTCGAGTGGGATGTCGAGTCGCTGCGCCAGGATCATGAAAATCTCCTGGTGAATTTGCGCTCGGACGAAATCTGGGGACAGGCGGCGCGCATGCAATCCGAGCAACGCCGCCAGCGAATGATTGTCAGCGCCATCCTCGCCGGGCTCGGGTGTTCCGACCCCGTATATGCTCGAGACCGGGATGCTGTAGCGCACCTGAAGCGCCGCCATCAAGACGAGCGCACGGCCCGCCAATCCGCTTGCGGCGCTGGGTGCGGCCGGC
>JANNWK010000205.1:0-2353 GCA_031408355.1 Myxococcales bacterium | reverse complement strand
CCTGGGCGGCCCGGAGCTGAAAAACTCGCAGGTCCTCACCCGCTACCTCAAGGTCGAGTATCCGGGCGGCGCCGCCATTGCGCGCATGAACTGCGACAAGCTCGACCCGGCCTGTCGCCCGTTGTGCGGCTTCTGAAAGCGCGCTTCGGTGGCTGATGAGCACGACGACCTTTACCTCCCGGACCAGCGTGCGCCTGATGGGCGTCGCGGCGGGTGTCGTCTCGCTCGCGGCCGTGGCCGCTAGCCTCTGGGGAGTCGGGGCGGGCCGAAGGAGCGCGTCTCCGGTCGCGTTCGTGGGTGGCGGTGGCCAGGGACTAGACTCCCTGGACGAACTCGGAGGCACGGGCAAAGGCCCCTTCGCCGAACCACGCGACGCGCCGGGCAAGTGGCGCCCACGGGGAAGCCGCTCGGATCGGCAGTCAAATTCGCAACCTGGGACCGCGCGTTTGGCAGATGACGAGGGAGTGGAGCGCAGCGATGCGAACTTTGCGAACACGACCGCCGAGGCACGCCTCCGGCGCAGCCGCGAAGTGGAGGCTGCCAACCGAGTACGCAGAAGCTTTCTTGGCTCGAGCGCTCCGGGTGGCGCTGCTCGTTCCGGCCAGCGAGAGCCAGCTTCGGGCGTTGGCCCCGACGACACCGCCAGCGACGGCGGCGCCCCGCTGGCTCCCTTTTGCGGCGACAATATCGTGCAAGCTGACGAGTGCGAGCCTCCCGGCACCCCACTTTGCAGCGACGACTGCGTGGAGGTGACGGACTTGGCCTGCTTCGATTGCGAGCAGGCTGGGGACTGCTGGGAGTTCAGCGAGACCT
This sequence comes from Myxococcales bacterium, assembly GCA_031408355.1. Taxonomy (GTDB): domain Bacteria; phylum Myxococcota_A; class Polyangia; order Polyangiales; family Polyangiaceae; genus PMG-095. Next base: position 1,540 of record JANNWK010000205.1, on the reverse strand, counting down.
GCCTGGCGGAAACGTTCGACGCCGACCAACAATCGCTCTGCTACGACGTGCAGGAGTGCGTCAAGGATACCGACTGCGCCGACGGCGGCAAGCCGCTCGCCGCATGTTTCTGCGGCGGCCTCGGCACGGCCGCCTGTATGGCCGCTCCCGCCAATGGCCCGACCTCGCCCGCCGGCGCCTGCGCCGACGTGATTCGTGCGGCCATGGGCGGCAGCAGCGTCAGCAACGCCCAGGTACTGGCTCGCTTGATCAACATCGCCTTTCCCGGCGGGGCGGCGTTAGCGCGCATGAACTGCCAAAAACTCTCACCCGCTTGCATGGCAGCCTGCGGATTTTAGCCACTTTTCAGGTCACTACAGCAGGAACAAGGAGCAGCTCCCCATGGCACGCAAACAACCCGGCTCGCTCGGCAGGCGCTTCAAGCAAGCTTCCGGTCTCGCCTTGCTCGTCTCTCTCAGCGGCTTCAGTTTGGGCGGCTGCGGCGACGAGCCCAGCGTGTTTCCCCGGGCGCCGAACTTGGGCCCAGCACCGCGAGGCGGAGCAGGAGCGCAGGGCGGGTCCATGGACTCGAGCGCGGCGGGCGTTGCTCAGCAGGGTGGCATGGGCGGCGCCGAAGGCGGCGAAGGCCCCACACTGGGTGGCGGCACGACCACGAAGGGAGGCAGCGCCACGGCAGGCACTCCGAGTGGCGGGACGGGCGGCGGCGATCCCAACCCACTCTGCGGCAACGCTCAGCCCGACGCGGGTGAGGAGTGCGACGACGGGAATCGACTCAGCGGTGATGGGTGCTCGTCGCAGTGCAAGAGCAAGTGCGAGGTCTGTGAGAGCACGCTGGCCCCCGAATACAACCCGGTCCAATTCAGCGAGCTCAACTGGTATGAGGAGTGTTATCACGACGACACACCCGCTGAAGGCGGTCCCGCCGCCGGGGTACCACGCTCTGTTCTGTGCCACGATCTTGTAGAGTGCGTTCGAGCCTCGGGTTGTGCCGACATTGGCGGCCCACCCGAGGTAGCCCTCGGCGCTGTTCTGACGCCCTGTTGGTGTGCGAATGAAGGCGCTCTCACCCGCACGGGGGTGCCAGACGCCTGTTACGACGATGCCACCATCATGAAGGGGCCGTGTTACACGCAGCTACTCGAGGCGTCCGAAGGCGACAACAGCTCGGCGATCGCGAGCAAGCTGACCACTGCCTCCCGTCCGCTTGGCCGCGGCTTCCAGCTGCTCAACGAGTTCGATTGGCTCTGGTGCAAGGAAGAGTGCCTCCCCGTAACCTGCGAAGAAGCAGGCGGGTGTTTTGTCTGTTCCATGGGCACTTGCACGCTTGAACGCACCGGAAAGGCCATGTAAATGGCGGAGGGGAAGCGTTCGGTCGTCGGGGCATTCATGGCCCAGTGGAGCGCTGCCCTTACGCTGGCTGCCATCGGTGTTTCGGCGTGCGGGGGTAACGGCGGGCTCGACAAGAGTCAGAGCCAAGGCGGCACTGCGGGCGGTTCAAGCGCTGCGGCCGGCAGCGGGGTCGTGCAGGCTGAGGCCGGCG
>JANNWK010000204.1:0-5701 GCA_031408355.1 Myxococcales bacterium | reverse complement strand
CGGCTCTCGCCCAGGCCACCCGGCAAGCTCCAGGAGTTTCCATGGGCTAGCTACGCAGAGGAATTCCCGAAGGCTGCTCGACTGGGGCTGCACTCCATCGAGTGGATCTTCGAACTCGAGCGCTTCGAGGAAAATCCGCTTTGGACCGAGACGGGTCGGGCCCAGATCCGCGAGCTTGTCCAGTCGAGCGGGGTCGTTGTGCAGTCGGTGTGCGCGGACTACTTCATGCAGCGCCGCCTAGCGGGTGAGAGCCCCGTCGCGCTGGCGGAAAACTGCCAAGTATTGGCTCAGTTGATCGTGGCGGCCCGCAGCGTGGGAGCGGATCGCATCCTGATACCACTCCTCGAAACCTCGGCGGTGGACACGCCAGAGCTGAAGCGGGAGGTGGTTGCCAGCCTGCGCCAGGTGTCCGCGGTGGCTGAACGCCACGGAGTCACGCTGGGCCTCGAGATGGAGATCCCCGGGGCCGACTACGCAGGTCTCGTCAGCAGGGTCGGCAGTCCCAATGTCCGGGCCTACTACGATACCGGCAACTCAGCGGCGCAGGGAGTGGACATCGCGCGCGATATCGAGCCGCTCCTGCCGTTGCTGCATGCCGTGCACATCAAGGACCGCGCGCTGGGCGGCGGCAGCCGGCCGCTTGGCAGCGGCGTCGCCAACTTTGCGGAGTTCTTCGCGGTCCTGAGTCGAGCGGGGTTCGTGGGAGATTTCGTGCTCCAACACTTTTTCGAGGCCGATCCAGAGCGAGAGGCGAGTGAGAGCTTGCAGTTCGTCCGAGCGCGTCTGGCGCAGGCACAGGGCGTGGCAGCGTGAACGCCGCCATCAGTCTTCCAGCGAAGCACGCTCCGTCAGGAAAGCTCAAACGCTGCCTGTTTGTCGGCTTGGGCGGCATCGGCCAGCGCCACCTGCGCAACTTGCGCAGGCAGCGCGGGGCGGAGCTCGAAATTCACGCTTTCCGGGTGCGCGGCGAACGCAGCGTGCTCGACGACAGCTTAAAGATTGTGCCTGGGGAGGATCTGGAGACGAAGTACGGACTTCACGTGCACTCTGAGCTGGAGCGCGCGCTTGCTGCCAAGCCTGACGTGGTCTTCGTGACCAATCCTTCCGGCCTGCACGTGGCCACCGCGATGGCGGCGCTCGAAGCCGGCGCGCACGTTCTGGTTGAGAAGCCACTCGCTAGCTCGCTTTCAGACGTGGCGTCGCTGGTCGGCGTTTCGGAGCGAAGCGGTCGGGTCGGCTACGTTGCCTACCAACTGCGCTTTCACCCCGGCTTCATCCGCCTGAGCGAGCTGCTACAACAGGGCGTGCTGGGGCGGCCGCTGTTCGCGGATGCGGTCGTGGGCGAGTACCTGCCGGGCTTTCATCCTTACGAGGACTACCGGCGGATGTACGCGGCGCGCCGTGATCTGGGCGGCGGCGTGACGCTCTCGCAGATCCACGAGATTGACTATTTGATGGCGCTCTTTGGCCGCCCGGAGCGAGTCTTCTCGCTGGGGGGCAAGCTGAGTGACTTGGAGCTGGACGTGGACGACGTCTCGAGCTCGCTCCTGGAGTTCCGCTGTGCCGGGCGGAGCATGCCGGTTCGTCTGCACCAAGACTTCGTGCAGCGTCCCGCCGAGCGCCACCTGGTACTCGTGGCGGAGCGCGGCAAGGTCGAATGGAGTCTGAGCGGTCGTAGCTTCAAGCGCTGGTCAGCAGAGGGGGAGCTCGTCGAGAGTCACGACTACTCCGCGCTGCCCAGAAATCAGCTGTTCGAGCAAGAGCTGACTCACTTCCTGGCCTGTGTCGAAAGTGGTGCGACTCCCAACGTGAGCTTGCGTTCGGGTGCCGAGAGCCTGGCCGTGGCGCTGTCGCTGCTCGAGTCGCAGGCTACGGGTGAGCCCGTTTTGGTGAGTGAGTTGATGGCGCGCTCCGGGCTCGTGCCGGTCGGAGGAACAACATGAAGCGTCCTGACGTGATGGCGCTGATCCCAGCGCGCGGCGGCTCGAAATCGGTTCCGCGCAAGAATCTGCTTAAAGTCGCAGGGAAACCGTTGATCGCCTACTCGATTGGCCACGCCCAGGCGTGCCCGTCGATCACGCGGGTGCTGGTCTCCACCGACGACGACGAGATTGCGGAGGTGGCGAGAATGTACGGCGCGGACGTGCCGTTCAAGCGCCCAGCGGAGGCGGCTACGGACGCGGCCACGGACTTTCAGGTCTTTCAACACGCGCTGAACTGGCTAGCAGAGAACGAACGCTACGTGCCCGAGCTCGTCGTGCATCTGAGACCGACGGGCCCCGTGCGCGAAGCGGTGCTGATCGAGCGCGCCATCCAGCTGATGCTCCAGAACCCCGACGCCGACGCTTTGCGCAGCGTTGGGACGGCGGAGCAAACGCCCTACAAGATGTGGCGCATCGAGGACGCCTGCCTGCGGCCCCTGATCGAGCTGCCCGGCTACCCCGAGGCGCACTCCATGCCCCGCCAGAAGCTACCCGTTGCCTATTGGCAGAACGGCTACGTGGACATCGTACGACCCCGAACTATCATCGAGCAGGAGTCGATGACGGGGTCGGTGGTGCTGCCCTTCGTGGTCGAAGGCAAGATCCACGAACTCGACTATCCAGACCAAATTCCTGAGCTGGAGCAGGCCGTTGAAGCTTGGATAGCGGGCACGCTGCCACGAGTGAAACAGGGAACAACGGGCAGGCACTCGTCGTGAGCCAGGCTGCGGCAGGAAAGCTGGGCTTCGACCTGACCGGTCGGGTCGTGCTGATCACGGGTGGGGCTGGCCTGTTGGGCGTCGAGCACGCACGCGCGGTAGCTGAAGTGGGCGGCACGCCCGTGATCGCCGATCTGCGCGAGGCGGAGGCGAGGCAGGTAGCCCGCGAGCTAGGCGGTCGGGCGAGCTCCGTCGGGCTTGACGTTTCGTCGCGGGAGTCGTGTCTGGCGGCGCTGCAGGTTGTGCTCGAGGCGCACGGGCGGCTCGACGTCCTGGTCAACAACGCGGCGCTCAATCCCAAGGTGGAGGGCGCGGGCTTGGCGGCGACTCGTTTCGAGAACTATTCGCTTGAGCTCTGGTCGCGCGAGCTGTCCGTGGGCCTGACCGGTGCCTTCCTATGCGCCCAGGTGTTCGGCTCCCACCTCGCCGCACATGGCGGGGGCGCTATTGTGAATGTGGCCTCAGATTTGGGGCTGATCGCCCCAGATCAGCGGATTTATCGACGGGAAGGCCTCGCCCGTGACGAACAACCGGTTAAGCCCGTGACCTATTCGGTCGTTAAGGGAGGGTTGGTGATGCTCACGAAGTACCTGGCGACCTATTGGGCCGAAGCCGGCGTGCGCGTGAACGCGCTTTGCCCCGGCGGCGTGTACGCCGGGCAGCCCGACGATTTCGTAGAACGGCTGAGCTCGCTGATTCCGATGGGACGAATGGCGCGCAAGGATGAGTACCGCGCTGCGCTGGTGTTTCTGTGCTCCGACGCATCCTCGTACATGACCGGATCCAACCTGGTCATCGACGGGGGAAGGACCTGCTGGTAAAATCATGAACTCTGACATCCTGCTTTTGGCGCTCGATATCGATGGCGTGTTCACTGATGGCTCGGTGACCTTGACGCCTTCGGGCGAGGAGTCCAAGGGCATCGCCTTCCGCGATCTCGACGCGCTCGGGCGCGCTCGCCGCGCTGGTCTGCGAATCGCGCTGGTCACCGGCGAAGAGGGACCGCTCGTGATGGCGATCGCTGCGCGTGCCGGCGCCGAGTTCGTGCTGCCGGGCGCGAAGGACAAGTGCGCGGCGCTCGAGGCGCTTTCGGTCAACTCTTCCGTGCCTTTGGCGCGCATCTGCTTTGTGGGCGACGCGGACCGCGACGCGCTGGCGTTCCCGAGTGTCGGGCTTTCGCTGTGCCCGGCGGACGGTTCGCGGGCCGCCCGTAGGACGGCCTCCCGTGTCCTTGCGGCGCGCGGCGGCGCCGGCGCGGTCGAAGAAGCCGTCGAAGTGCTGCTGGGTGAAATGGAGGAGGCTGAGAGTCGCGCCGGCTTCGAACATCAGCTGCGACGTGTCGTGGAGGACAGCGTGCGCGCCCACGAGAAGCTGCTTCAGGAGTCGGTCGGAAGCCTGGCAGAAATCGCCGCGCTCTTGGTCAAGACCCTGCGTACGGGACATCGGATCTTCTTCTGCGGCAACGGCGGCAGCGCTGCGGACTCCCAGCACATCGCGGCCGAGCTCGTGGGGCGGTTCGCGATGGAGCGCGAGCCCTGGCCAGCCCTGGCGCTGACGACCGATTCGTCCATTCTGACGGCGGTCGGGAATGACTGGGACTTCAAGGACATCTTCGCTCGCCAGGTGAAGGCGCACGCGCGCGCAGGCGATCTGGTGGTCGGCATCAGCACCAGCGGGCGCTCGGCCAATGTGGTCCGGGCGCTTGAGACGGCGCGTGAGATCGGCTGCCGCACCCTAGCCTTCACGGGTCGCAACGGCGGCGCGGTGGCGAAGGCCGCGGAGCTGGCCTTCCGCGCTCCGGACGCTGCGACGCCGCGCGTCCAAGAACTTCACATCGTGGCCTGGCATGGCATCTGCGAAGTCGTGGAGGCTGCCATGGTGGCGGGTCGTGAGCTCGAGAAGACCGGCAGCTAGGCAGTCCTTCTTTGAAACGGGGCCGGCGAAGGCTAGAGTCCCGGACGCTTGATCACGATGAAGACGAAGTACGCGCTGAAGGCCTTGGCCTTTCTGGCGTCGGGCACCTTCGGCGAGCCCGTGCTGATCGCTGAAATTGCCGAGACCCAAGAAATCCCCAAGAAGTTCTTGGAGGCCATCTTGGCGGAGTTGAAACAGCACGGTTTCGTTCGGAGTCGTCAAGGGCGCGGGGGTGGCTACTTCCTGGCCAAATCGCCAGGCAGCATCACGTTGGCGTCGATAGTGCGCGTGCTGGACGGCCCGATTGCGCCCGTGCCCTGCCTGAGTCGCACGGCCTACCGTCGTTGCGAAGGCTGCAAGGACGAGGCGACTTGCGGCGTGCGGCTCGCGCTTCGGGAAGCGCATGCCGCCAGCGTCGCGGTGCTCGAGGGCACCACGCTGGCTGACATGGTGGCGCGGCAGCAAGCGGCAGCTAAGCCCAGTTTACTGCGCTACAGCATCTAGCTAGATCGCGGCGAAAAACTCGGAAGTGCCTGAAATCAAGCCCATGAGCGGGCGCTCGGGGAGGCAAAATGGGGCCGCGGTTCTCCGCGGAGCTCGACTGAGATCGTGCTGCCGCTCCGCGGCTCGGCTTGCAGAAGGCTGCCGTGGCGTCGATCGGTACCCGGGTTCGCCGCTCGGCCGAAGTCCAGCCGAGGGTCAACCCGAGAGCCACCGCGCTGCCGGTCAACGGAGGGGACCAAGCCGGGCGCTGCCTGAAAGCTACGGGCCTCGGTGACGCATCAGCTGGCTTTCGGCACCAGCAAGAGCAAGCACTTCCGCAAGACCTGCTCGACATCGAGATCGAGATCGAGACCGGGACCGGGACCGGAACCGGGACCGGGACCGGGACCGGGACCGGGACCGAGACCGAGACCGGGCTGACTGCCGAGCGCTTGGCCGACAGCCGCCGACGCCTCGCTGTGCCCGAAACCGAGGCTCGAGAGCGACGAAAGCACTTTGGCGAGGGTCTCGAGCGGCCGCTTCTCCGCCGGCTGCGTTGCCGCTCTGGCAGCGCGCGCCTTAGGTGGTCTGGCGCGGAGCTTC
>JANNWK010000203.1:0-7405 GCA_031408355.1 Myxococcales bacterium | reverse complement strand
GACCGCGCTGCTCGCGCGCCGTCAAACCCTGGGCGCGCAGTCGCCCGGCCGCCTCTTTGGTGGAGAGCCACTCATCGCAGAGCTCAACGCGCGCCGGGGTCGCCCCTGCGAGTTGCTCGGCGAAGGCACGGGCGCGCTTGGCGGCCGGGCCCTCCCTGCCCCGGAGCTCGCGTGGAAGGCCAACCAGGAACAGCTCGATCTGCTCGGCAGCCTGCAGCTCCCTCAGCTGAGCCAGCAGGGGCGTCAGCCGCTTACCGTCCAGGTAGGGGCGTGGATGGGCCAGCAGGCCGAGATCGTCGGCGATCGCAAGCCCGACTCGAACCGCTCCGAAGTCGATAGCTGCAGCGCGCACGAGCCGTCGTTTAGCACCTTTGGCGCCGAGCTTGACCCAATCCCGGGCTCCGAGCATAAGCCCGGGGCCGATTCGCGGGCCCCTGTCCCGTCGCCTCCGCCAACTCACCAAAAACTCATGGAATTTCGCGCCGTCAAGGGCATGAACGACATGCTCCCCGACGAAGTCGGGCGCCTGGCTCTGGTCGAAGCCGCGTTTCGCCGCGTGGTCGAGCTGTACGGCTTCTCGGAGGTGCGGACGCCGCTCCTCGAGCCGACGGAGTTGTTTGCGCGCTCCACCGGCGCAACGAGCGAGATCGTCGAGAAGCAGATGTTCTCCCTGCAGCGGGAGTCGGAGTCGCTCACCCTGCGACCCGAGGGAACGCCCGGCGTGACGCGCGCCTTCCTGAACGGCTCGGTGCACGCTCGAGAGCCCGTCACGCGCTGGTACTACATCGGTCCGATGTTTCGCGCCGAGCGGCCGCAGCGCGGCCGACTCCGTCAATTTCACCAAGCCGGCTGCGAGGTCTACGGCGACGCCGGGCCCGTCGTGGACGCGGAGATGATCGATATGCTCGTGGGCTTCCTGGCGGCGCTGGGCATCGGTGACGTCGAGGTGCGCATCAATTCCATCGGAGGGCCGGAAACGCGCGCTCGCTACCGGGAAGGCCTGCTGGCGCACCTGACGCCCCGCCGCGAAAGCCTCAGCGAACACGCCCAGAAGCGTTTGACCGACAATCCGCTGCGCATCTTGGACTCCAAGGATCCGCGCGATCGCGAGGCCGTGGCGGACGCGCCCTCGGTCCTCGACTTCCTCGAACCAGACGATCGCGTCCACTGGGACGGCTTCTGCGCCGCGCTCGACGCTCTGGGCACGCCCTATGTCGTGACGCCGGGCCTGGTGCGCGGCCTCGACTACTACACCCGAACGCTGTTCGAGATCGCCTCCAACCAGGGAGAACTGGGCGCGCAAAACACCCTGCTGGGCGGGGGCCGTTACGATGGCATGGTGCACGAGTTGGGAGGGCCGAAGCTGCCCGCTGTCGGTTTCGCTCTGGGACTCGAGCGTCTACTGCTGGCCGTGTCGACCCTGCTGCCGCCCAAGCCGCCGCGTTGTTTCCTGGCGCCATTGGGGGCCCCGGCTCTTCACGAATGCCTGCGGCTAGCCCGTGAGCTGCGTCAGGCGGGCATCGGCGCCGACGTAGACGGCCGAGGCGGCAGCATGAAGAGCATGCTGCGCCGGGCCGATTCGTTGGGCGCCCGGGTCTGCCTGGTGATCGGCGACTCGGAGCTGGCTAGCGGTCAAGTGCAGATGAAAGACTTGGCGGCGCATTCCCAGGAGCTTTGCGCTCGCGGCGAGGTGGTGGCCAGCTGCGCGCGCCTGCTCGCCAGCGCACCGAAAGTGAGTGAGGTCACCCATTGACCACCGCGCTCAGACGTCTGGTTGCGGCAGCCTCGCTGCTGTGCGCGCCTACCCTCGCGAGCTACGCCTGGGCCCAGGATCCCTATGGGCCTGGCCTCTCGCCCGGATTTGGCCCGTCGCAGCAGGCTCCCGCAAAGAAGGCCGCGCCGAAGGCGCCGCCGGGCATGCCCGAAACGCACGCTGCGTCGGGAGCCGACGATTCGCTGAACCCGCCGGGCAACGAACCGACGCTTCCCGAGGATCCACTCAAGATCCGGAAATCCGCTCACGATAAGCTCGGCAGCGATCTCGACCCTGAGCTTGAAGAACGCGGGCAGAATCCTCGCTTCGATCGCTCCTTTTACGGGCCGTACTACTCGGAGGAAAGCGGCCGCTACAAGTTCAAGTTGGCCTTCCCGGTCTGGGCGGAGCGGACACAACCGTCGCGCACTGCCCCCCTGTCGGTTGACCGCGCTTCGCTCTTTGGCGGCCTCTATTACAATCGTCGTAGCGCCGAGCGCGCCGATGACGTGCTGTTTCCTCTTTTCTGGAACCTGCGCGACCGCGAGAAAGGCGAACGCACCACGATCGTAGGTCCGCTCTTGAACCGCGTGACCCGGGACGGACATGACAATTGGCTGGCCCCGCTGTACTTCACCGGCAAGCACGGCGACGGCGGCTACACGCTGATCCCACCGCTGCTCACCTACACCAAGACCGACGGGCGCGGCGGTTTCAACCTGGTTGGACCGCTCTTCTGCTCCTGGCAGGGCGGCTCACACTGCGACACACGCAGCGCCGAAGACATCGACCTCGGCGTGGTGCCGCTCTATTTTTTCGGCCAGAACGCGGCCACGAAATACGAGGTCATCCCGCCCCTGCTCCACTACTACCGCTACAACGACCGCGATCTTTCGTGGTTCAACGTGTGGGGTCCCTACTACCGTGAGCACACGCAAGAGCGGGAGATGTTTCACCTGCTCCCGCTGTACTACAGCGTGTGGGGCAAGGAAGAGCGGCACACCACCCTATTTCCGTTCTTCCACTACGGCTACAAGAAGAATGAGTGGTTGATCGCGAATCCGCTGTTCCTCGCCGCCCGAGGCGAGAAGGGCGAGTCCACTTTCGCGACCTGGGGCTACGCGCGTTACCGCGGACGCACCGAGCTCGACATGATCACGCCGCTGTACTGGCAGTACCGCGATCCGGACATTGGGCTCGACCAGAAGCTGCTCTTCCCCTTCTTCTACAAGCGCACCAGCCCGCGCGAGTCGAGCTACGCGTTTTTCCCGTTCTACGGGAAGTTCGAGCGGTTCGGGATCAGCAAGACCACTTGGATCACGCCGTTCTTTCAACACACCCACGATCTGCGCGGCTTTCAGACCAACATTCACCCGCTCGTTTACATTGGCCGGGACGCCCAGAGCACCCACACCGTCATCGCCCCCTTCTTCTGGGATTTTGCCAGCCCCAAGGAGCGCGCCACCGTCGCGTTCCCGCTTTTCTGGCGTTTCACTGACCGAGACAGCGTCTCGCAGCTGGTCGGCAACGTCTACTATCACGAGCAAAAGCGGCGTTCCGGCAGCGACTGGGAGATCCACGTGTTCCCCGGCTTCTCCTATGGCGAAACGCCGGACGGTCACTGGTGGAACGTGCTCTACGGCTTGGCTGGCTACACTCGCGAGGGCGCAACGACCAAGATGCGCACGCTTTGGATCCCGATCACGCTGAGCGGCGGCGACTGAAGCGAGCGTTACGGGAACGGCCCGAAGTCATCGAGCGACGTCGTTTCGTCCACGCCCAACATCAGGTTGAGGCTCTGAATAGCCTGGCCGGCCCCGCCCTTGATAAGATTGTCGAGCGCGGAAAATACGCTCAGCACCCGGCTCCTGCCGAGCACGGGCCCGAGCGCTAGGCCCACCTCGGCCGTGCTTGAGCCGCTGACGGCCAACACCTCTGGCAGGCGCCCTTGAGGAATGCGCACGCAGCGCTCCTCCGCGTAGCGACGCCGAAAAATGTCATCGAGCGTCGCAGCGTCCAATTCGGCTGGAACGTGGACGAAGGAAGTCGCGAAGATCCCGCGGGTGAGCGGCGCGGAAACCGGCACGAAGTTGAGCGCCGAAATCCGCGCGCCCGCGCCGTTCAAGGTCTCGACGATCTCCGGGGTGTGCTGGTGCAGGAGCGGCTTGTACGTCCGTAAATTGTTGGCCCGAAGCGGATGGTGCGTGGTGGCCGAGGGCGAGGCGCCCGCGCCGCTCGAACCCGTAATGGCCACGACCTGAAGCTCGCCCAGTAGCAAGCCCGCCTCCGCCAGTGGCAGCAGCCCAAGCTCGATGGCGGTCGCGAAGCAGCCCGGCGACGCCACCCAGCGCGCGCCCCGGATACGTTCGCGATTCAGCTCGGGCAACCCGTACACGAAGTCTGCCAAAAGCTCGGGACGCGGGTGCGGTTCGCCGTAGTAGCGCTGAAACGCCTCCGGGTCCTTGAGCCGAAAAGCGCCCGACAAGTCGATGAGTCGAGCGCCTGTGCGCTCGGCGGCCTCCACCACCTCCAAGCTCGCCGCCACCGGCAGCCCCATCACGATCAGATCGGCCCCTCGGACCGCCTCGGCTGCGGGCAAGTCTTCGAAGACGAGTCGGCTCGCCCCCGTTAGGTTCAGATGCGCAGCGGCGATGTTCTCGCCCACGTGATCCTTGGCGACTACGCGCAGCACTTCGACGTGTGGGTGCCGGAGCAGCCGTCGCAACAGCTCGGCGCCAGCAAAACCAGAAGCGCCGAGCAGCACCAGCTGAGCCTTGGCCATCGCTGTGACTATGCGCCGGGGGACGCGAGCCGACAACCGCTCCGTCGTAGCCTAGCGGCCAGCCCAGTCCGTCGGCATGACGATCCGCTGAATGCCCGCGATGATCAGGCCACGAGCACGACGTCGCTGTACCAGCTCGACCTCGACCGCATCAAACCGGCTCCACATGGTGGAGCGACGGATGGACGCTATCAAATGGTCGGCGGCGCGCTGGCCCAGCTCGCGGATATGTCCGGACAGCACGACCCGCTTGAGCCCACACACGTTCAGGATCCCGGCGATGCAGGCGGCCGCCGCGTCCAGCGCTTCGGTCAGGAAGACAGGCAGCTCGGGGCCCAGCGCGACCCGGCAGACATCGGCGAAAGTAGCGTCTGCCTGCCCGGTTGCCTCCGCTAAACTACGCGCGAGCCAAGGCTCCGCGAGCAGCGTTTCCAGGCAACCGCGGTTGCCGCAGCCGCACAGCCGGAGGTTACCGGCGATGGGCGTGTGCCCGATCTCGCCCGTTGAAGGGACATTGCCCTCGTAAGGGCGTTGCCCAACCACCACCGCGCCACCCACGCCGATACCAAAGTCGACCAACAAAAAATCGTTGGCGCTGGCGCGGGTGCCGACCTCGGCCAGCGAAAGCGCGCGGCTCTCTTGGATCATCTGCACGGGCGCTCGGAAGACGTCGCTGAACGTGGCGGCCATGTCGACCCGCTCAGTCCAGTGCAAATTGGGGCATAGCAGGATCTTCCCCGCCTTCTCGTCGACGAGGCCCGGGACGCTGACGATGACGCCCCAGGGCCTTCGAATCGAGAGCGCCGCCGCGTGCTGGCGCAAGCGCTGGCGCCAGGTGGCTTCGCTGCTCGGCGTGCGAAACTCGACGTCCCAGTGCTCGTCGTCCGGTAGGGCCGCGGGCACGGCAGCCAGCCGCGTTCGGTCCACGCCCAGCTCGACGATGACCAGTCTCGCCGGGCTCTGCGCGAGGCGGAGTCGCTTGCCCGGGCGTCCCACGGCGGGTCTGCCGCGGCCCACTTCGCCCGGCCCGGCCAGCTCTTCGACCACCCCAGCGGCAGCGAGCTCGTCGATGATCTTGCCGGCCGTTGGCTGGCTCATGTCGCCCGCCTTTGCGAGCTGAGCGCGCGTGGCGACGCCCCGGCGCAGTAACTGCTCAATCAGTCGGGCCTGATTGGTCAGTCGCAGGGATTTGGGGACCGCACGCATTTACGTAACATAGTTACGTATTTCGCCTAGGACCAGCCAACATTCGACGTGTCGCGGTCGAACGCGTCTGTTTGGAGCCTCAATCGAGGTCGGCGCAACAGCGAAAGCCCGTCTCGGTGCCGTTGTAGTAGGCATCATGAGCGGTCTGTGCGGCTCGACAGAAGTTCCGGCTCGGCTGCCAGTAGGCCCCCTTCATCGCGGGGCGAGGCGGGCCCAGCCCGTCGATGGCCACGAACTCCTCAAGGTTGCCGGCCATGTCCATCACGCCGAACGGGCTCGCACAGCGCGCGAAGGAGCCGCCCGGGGCTCGCAGATCGCGCAGTTTGCCTTCAGCGCTGACCACGTCCGTGCGGTCCGCGTTGCACGCACTGCCATCACGGGAGAAACCGTAGGGGTACGGGCGCATCTCCTCACCCTCGCAGGCAAAGTTCCACTCGCTCTCGCGGCACATCCGCTTGCCCTGGGCGGCGCAGGCCTTCGCCCCATGCGTGAAGCTCTTGTGATTGGCGGGTAACGACTGCCCCTCTTCGGTGAACTCGGTGCGATCGATGCAGAAGCGCAGGTGTCGGCGTTCTTTGGAAAGGCACTTGGTTGGAGCGTATTCCGCGCACCGGAACTGCTCATAGCGGCCCTCCGGATCCAGGTACTTTTTACAGTTGAGCTGAACCCTCGGGCAATACTCGCCTTCGACCAGCACCATGCCATCGTCGCACGCGGCCGGTGCAGCAGGAGCAGCCAGCTCTTCGCGGAGCGACACGAGCGCCAGCTCAGAATCAGCCCGCGCCGGGGCAGCCTCCGCCTCAGCCGGTAGCCCCACGACGCCCGCGGCAGCACGTTCCTCGCGCTGGCAACCCGGTCCGAGCAGCGCAAGTCCCCATGCTGCCAAGAGCAGGGCTGGCGCGTGAGGCGCGCGCCGCAACGATGCGGCCGAAGTTGGAAGGGCGAGCGCCACGACCTGCGACTTTTCGGGAAACGGCGCGCCTGGTCAAGCTAAACCGAGCCGGCTGCCCCGCTCATACCGGAACCCTCAGTCAAAGCTCAAGAATATCAGGCGCCTGCGAGCCGGCCCCCAACCCCGGGTCAGGGGACGCCCGTCGGGCCTTCGTGGGCCGCATCGCAGCAGCGCACCCCGACTTGGATGTCCTTGTAGAAGTCGTCGTGCGCCGTGGTGGCGGGGCGACAGCGATTGCGCGCGGGCATCCACCAGCCGCCTTTGAGCGCGTTCCGGAACGGTGGATTGTTCTTCGCCGCCTCTCGCAGCACAGGTTCATCCATGTTGCCGACCATGTCCTCCACGCCAAACGGACTCGTGCACGCGCTCTCGGCTGCCGGCGCCTGCCGGAGATCTCGGAGCACCTGCATGCGCGGGTTGTTCTCGAACAGGTCCGAGCGGTCCTGGTTGCAGACGGGCTGGCGCCGGTAGCCATAGGGGTAAGGCAGCATCTCCTCACCCTCGCAGGCAAAGTTCCATTCGCTCTCCGTGCAGATGCGTTTGCCCAGGCTCTCGCAGGTTTGACTGGCGCTCTGGAAGCTGGCGTAGTTCTGGGGCAAGGACTCCCCGGGCGCCGTGTATTCGTGGCGATCGATGCAGAAACGCAAGGGCAGCCGCTTGCCCACGCAACGCGAAGGGGAAGCGTACTCGCCGCAGCGCGCAAACGGCAGCG
>JANNWK010000202.1:0-1567 GCA_031408355.1 Myxococcales bacterium | reverse complement strand
CTGCTGGCCGCTCGCGGTGGGGGCATCGACAGCGCGGTGCACGTGGGAGAGTCCTTCGTGGCTCCGCTTTCGAGTTTGCTACTCGTGCCGGAGCCGCTCAGCACCGAAATTCCCGTCACTTTGCGGTTCGAACCCGAAGCGGGCGTGCAGCTGACGACAGGGCTACTGCGGGGCGATACCCCCGGCAGCTATCGGCTGATGGCCCACGAGCTTCCGGTCGCGACGTATTTGGCCTTCGGCAAGCTCGAGCAACGGACCGTCCGCGTGCTCGCGCCAAGCGGAGCGAATGGTGCCGGGCCGGCAGAGCTCGATATCGCCAAGCTGGACGGCACTACGGCCCTGCCGTTCGAGGCGTTCACGAGCTGGGCCGGGAAATCTGCTGACGCCGTCAGCGCCTTCTACGGAGGATTCCCCGTGCCCCGCGCCAGTCTGCTGTTGGTGCCAGTCCCGGCACGCGACGGGATCGTGTTCGGCAAGCTATTGCCCGCGAGCGCGCCAGGCATCGTGCTGCTCGCGGGAGCGCGCGCAGATGGTAAGGCGCTGGCCTCGGACTGGATCCTGGTGCACGAACTCTTTCACCTCGGTTCGCCGTCCTTCAACGGGGAGGGAAAGTGGCTGGATGAAGGGCTCGCCACGTACTACGAACCCATCGTCCGTGTGCGGGCCGGGCTCTACACAGAAACTGAAATGTGGGATGAGTTCGCGCGCGCAATGCCGCAGGGCTTGCCCGCCTACACGGACTTCGGGTTGGAGCAAGCGAGCGATTTCCGGGGCGTGTATTGGGGCGGCGCCATCGCGTGTTTGGTGGCCGACGTCGAGGCCCGCAAGCGCGCGCGCGGTCGCGGTCTAGAACTCGGGCTCATCGCGCTGCTTTCGGCCGGTGGCAACGCGAGCGAGGTCTGGTCAGTGGCCGACGCGATTTCCCGCATCGACGGGGCTCTGGGCGCCCCGACTCTGGGCAAGATTGCCCAGCAGCATGCCGCGAAAGGCAGCCCGTTCGATCTCCAAGCGCTGCTGCGAGAGCTTGGCGTCGGCCGCGATCGGCAAGGCGCGCTGCGACTCTCGGACCGTGCGCCGCTGGCCGCGATTCGTCGCGCCATCACGGCAGCGCGGGAATGAGCTCGCCCACTAAACCCGGCTGCGGCTACTCGATCCCGAAGCGCGCCTTACGTTCCGCGATGAATTGAACGTAGGCGCCGGCTTCGAGGCGCTCCTCGATCTCGCCGGCTTCAACTGCTAGCTCGAGCGCGCGCTTGATGTCACCGAGCTTCTTCGACGGCGGTATCCCAAACGTCGCCATCAGCTCCGTGCCAAGCCCGGTCGGCAAGGCCGGCTGCTTGGCGTCCTCCGCGGCGAGCAGCGTGATGCGCTCCGAAAGGCCGTCGATCATCGAGATACCACGGCGCTTCTTCTCGTTCTTCTTGGTCGTGATGTCCGCTCGCGACAAGCAGAGCAGGTCCTCAAGATAGGGGCCAATCTCTCGGGCAAAGCGCCGAACGGCGTTGTCCGTCCACTTGCCGTCGTACTGGCTGGCTCGCAGATGGTGGAGCACGAGGAAGCGAACCTC
>JANNWK010000201.1:0-2207 GCA_031408355.1 Myxococcales bacterium | reverse complement strand
GTCGACCGCGGCCCCGACATCGACGGGCGTGCCCACACCGAGTCATCCTGACCAAATATGGCACCGAGACGCTGCTGAGGTGTCGGGCTCAGCTTTGTGAGGGAGGTACCCGTTCGATGGGTTTGCCCCGAAACCGCTGAGAGCGGCAACGATCCGCGTTTCCTCGAGCACCGCGCTGGCGGAGCGCTCGTCGCTAGTGGTTCCATGGGCCTGGAACGGCAACGCCGAGGCGCCTAGGAAGCGCCCGTGCAGCGCCAGCGCCGCGAGGGTGAGCGCCAGGCCCAGAGTGACGGGCAGCCACAGCTCGCGCGCCACCAAACGATTCCGCCCGGCCAGCACGGCGGCAAATGGCAGGTTCGAGGTTTCCGCCTCGAACCTAGCGAAGGCCTCCGGATGCGTGCGTCGACGCTTGCGATCGATGTCGAGCGTCCCCCGAAAAGCAGTGGCGCCGAGGCTACCGAAGAACCACCACGACCCCGCGTCAGGATTGACCAGCCCGTGCGCCAGCGACCAGAGCACGGCGGACCACAGGAACGGGTGACGGGTGACGCGCAGTAGCCCACGCGTGCCGCCTGGTGAATCGAGGAATTTCTCGCCGCCGACGGCGGTTGGGTTCGGCACGAGAAAGGCGCCCGCTAGCAGGACGAACCCGAGCGGCATGAGCAATAGCGGCACGAAATACAGGGCGTGTGGGGTGACCCAGAGACTGGCGTACGGGGCGCGCCCGTACTCGTGGATCAACCACACGAGCGACGCCAGTGAGGCGAGCGAGAAGCCTGCTCGGTAGGCCTTCTCCCCGAAACGAGCGATCAGCCAACGGCGTAGCCCGGAGCCGGCCACCCCCGCGTGAAGCAGGAACCACGTGACGCCGGAAAGCGCTAGCCAGGCAAACTGCACACCCCCGGACATGCGGCGGCGGCCTGCCGAGCGCAAGCCTGCCCCCGCTACTTTTTGGCGCTCGACGTCGCCCGAACGCTCAGAAAGTCGGCGGCTTGGCCGCGGTGGTAGTGTGTGGAGTGCCATCATGCAGCTTATCGAGTGCACACAAGGGCCGCACGCTGCCGCCATCCTTGAGATTCTGAACGAGGCGATCGTCAATTCCACGGCCTTGTACGACTACCAACCACGCCCACCCGAGAGTATGGCGGCGTGGTTCAAGCTCAAGCAGCAGGGTCGTTTCCCCGTTCTCGGAGCCGTTGACGCTCAGGGAAAGCTACTGGGCTTCGCCAGCTACGGCGCGTTCCGCGCTTGGCCGGCCTACAAGTACTCGGTCGAGCACTCCGTGTATGTGCATGCGGCGCATCGCGGCCGCGGTGTCGGTAGCGCGCTCATGCAGCGGTTGATCGCCACGGCGACCGAGCAGGAGTACCACGTGCTGGTCGGGGGTATCGACGAGTCCAACTTGGCGAGCGTTGCCCTGCACCGCAAGCTCGGCTTCTTCCACTCGGGGACCATCAAGCAAGCAGGCTACAAGTTTGGGCGCTGGCTCGACCTCGCGTTTTATCAGCTTGTGCTGAGCACGCCGGCCGAGCCCCGCGAGGGCTGAAGCCAGGCCGGCCGCCCCCGCGCTGCTCAGGCAGGTAGCGCGTCGGCCACGCGAAACACGACGCGAATCCGATCCTGCAGGCGAATGGCGCCGAGCAGCGCTTTGTAGGCCGGAATGCCCCAGCGGCTCGGCTGAAGCTCAAAGGCGCCCTCATAGGCGTCGCCTGCGCGCTCGGCGACGATCTCGAGCGGCAGCGTCTTGCCTGCCAGCAGAAGCTCACCGTGAAGCGTGAGGGTGCCGGGCTCGCCGACCGGGAGCGGGGCTTGAAAGCGCAGCTCTGGGAAGCGTGACACCCGCAAGACTTCTTGCCACAGCGTCTGCTCAATCTGAACGCGGTCCGCGGGGGATAGCCTGGCCGCAGCCAGCTCGCCTTTCACGAGCGCTCCGTCGACTCGGATCGAGCTGGGGTCGACCTCGACCGTTAGCTGCCCCAGCTCCTCGCCCAGGGTTACCCGCTCCACCCGAAGCCTTAGGTCGTGGGCAGCTCGCGCCAACAGGCCATCCTTGAACGTGTAGAGCTGGAGACTCAGGCTGCGGGCCATGGCCTGAAAGTCGTCAGCGGATCGAAATGATCACTTCCGCCGTGCTGAGGAGCCCGCCCTTCTGCTCACCCTCCTGACGGACGCCGGCGAAGCCGCCACCCTGGGTTGTAGCGGGGAGA
>JANNWK010000200.1:0-2318 GCA_031408355.1 Myxococcales bacterium | reverse complement strand
CCGTTCAGGGGGGCTCACCGGGCCTTGGGGGGCAGGAGCGGCGACGGCCATCTCGGGCCCACCCCGATCAAATTACCTGCGCGCCCAGTAGAAAGTTCCGAGTAGGGCAAGTAATACCGGACGCATGTTTGCCACGGTACGCGGAGCCGGACGCGGGCTCCTCTCTGCAAAGGCCTGTTCGTATCCGGAAAGGTCACTTCGATCGGCGCTTGTCAGTCGCGGGAGCGCCTGCAATGCTTCGCGCTGATGGCGTGGCGAGGCGGGCAGTTGGTCGTGCTGGCGGCGCTAGGGTGCTCGGCCGCAACGCCCGCGCAACCCAGCGAGCGCCCCACCACGAGCTACCGGGCGGCTTGCCTGCCCTCAGCGGGGAGCGGTAAGGCCGCAACGCCCTGGCCGCCGCCTGATTTCGACGCGCAGCATTGGGTGGGGCCCGGGGGCTCGTCGTTGCCGCGCAAGCTGGGTCCCTCCAAGGGGCCGATTTCACAAGTCGGTTGTCCTTTTCAGCCAGCAGTCATTCCGCGCTGCGACTGGCAAACTATGAAGCGCGAGGAAATCCCGGAGCCGCAGTACATCGTGGGAGGCGAGGCCTGGAAACCGGGGACGATCGTGACGGTGCAGGGTGACTTGGCGGTCGGGCATTTCGATGCGCTCGGCGCGCCGGGCACCGGCAAGCTCGAGCAGCGCCCGGCCGCAGCGCTGAAGCTGTGCGGATTGGGCGAGTGCATTTTTCTCGGCGTTCCGCAGGCGCCAGAGTGCGATTTCTCTCCCTTTTGGTGCCTGTACGACAGCTCTGGCATCTGCTGCGGCTACCGCTTCGCGAAGCAGGTCATCGTGCGTGGCAAGGTCATCGATGGGCCCTTACCAGCCCTGGAGGAGGCGCTGCTGTGCGAGCTCTAAGCACGGTCGCAGCTTGCACGCTGGTCACTGCACTGGCGTGCAGCAGCTCCTCGGGCTCGGCCCCGCGCGCGGCTCCTGCCACTCCCGTGGGTGAGGGCGTGTGGCATGCAGAACCACCGGCACGGGTGGGCGTGCACGCGTCGAAGTCGAGCGGCGTTCACATCGAAGCAGCTGCCGGCGATTGGCCGGTGAGCTACGACCCGAAAGCTTGGGTGGGCTCCTCGCAATCGACGGCGCGCTTCGAGCCGGGCCCCGCCGAGCACCTCTTCTCTGAGGTCGGGTGCCCGTTTCAGCCTGCAGCGCTACCAATCTGCGCCACCGGCGTGAAAGCAAACCCCGTGGACATCGCCCTCACTGCCGAGGAATGGAAACCTGGGGCCATCGTTGCCGTCGAGGGTCTACTGCGCATCGGTCCATTCCAGACAGCACAGGAGTTGCAAAACGCCCCACGCTACCGACGCGGGGTCGTGGACCTACAGGTGTGCGGACCTCAGTCCTGCGTCGTGCTCGCGAGCAACAGCCAAGAGTCGCTCGACGACTTCTCACCCTTCTGGTGTTTGTTCGACAACTCTGGACTGTGCTGCGGGTTTCAGTACAATCGGCTCGTCGTTGCACGTGGGCGTGTGGTGGAAGGGCTCGGGCCGACGGTGGAAGAGCCGCTCTTGTGCGCGACGCCAAGCAACAACTGACAGGTCGGGTCGCTAGCAGGCCGGGTCTGGGGAGGCGCGGACGATGAGAAAGTTTCGACTGGTGTGCCTGGTGGCGATCGTTGGTTGGGGTTGCTCGGAGTCGCGCGAGGACGGCGGGGACTCCAGCCAAAACATCTACAACGCGAATCCACCCGCCACGACCGCCGAGCAGAACGGCGTGGCCTTCCTGGACATCACGGGTGGCACGTTTGAGACTAAGGAGACCAAACGCTACCCGGGCGCGAAGCCCGTGCCCGCGCTTGACCCCCCAACCGCGGACTGGCAAGCTCTCGACCTCACGAATGCGCCTAACCCCTTGTTAACATAGGAGAAATTATGCGCCTCTCGCGAACCGAAGGGGCTCCGTTCCGTAGCCGCTGAGCTGGCCCAGAACACGGTCGTGCTGTTGACGGCGACGCTGGTGGGCTAGCCTGCGGCCCCAACGCCTGGCCGATGCGAGAACGTTCGACGTGGATGCGAGCATTTCTGACGCTGCTGGCGCTCGTTTCGACGCTCGTCCAGCGCGCAGTCCAGGCCGCTGAGACGGGCGACCTTCAGCCCAGCGTGCTGCTGCTCGACGTGTCAGCACCATCAGAGCTCGCGCGCGCCCGACTAGAAACGCTGCGCATTCATCTGAGCGATGTGACGGCCGAGCTCATCGTCGAGACAGCCGGCGACGCTACAACGACCCAACGACGCGTCCAGAAAGCCGTCGCGCGCGGGCGCGCGTTG